>PIVS01000101.1 GCA_003353855.1 Desulfobacteraceae bacterium | reverse complement strand
TAAACCTATTGGGGTGCTCATCACTTCAAAATACATTTTAATTTTTGGTTCTGTCCCAGAGGGACGAACAGTAATTTTTATATTGGCAACATCTTTTGGAGTTTTTAGAGTGTAGACAAGAACGTTTCTCGATGTTGTATCAGTCGCGGACAAGTGGGGTTGAGGCTCGCCTTCCCAGTAATCTTTTTTTGTTAAAACATCAAAGGGTCCGAATGAATCAATTTTTGAGGTTCTCAGATGAGTCATTATTCCCTGAATTTGTCCGATTCCTTTTACACCAAGGAGCCTAATTTCTGTCAAGTAGTTATGGCAGTACCCATATTTAGAATAAATTTCATCCAAATATTGAAAAAGTGTTTTCTTTTTATTTTTTAGCTCCGAGGTTAATTCTGCAATCCAAACAGCGGCACAAGCAGCATCTTTATCTCTACAATAATCGCCGACAAGGTAACCATGGCTTTCTTCTGTCCCTAAAATAAAATCTTCAATTCGATTGTCTTCTTCTAATTTATTCACGATGTCGCCAATATACTTAAATCCTACCAGAAGATCATTGATGCACTGAATATTATTATCTTCAGCTATTTTTTGTATCAAAGATGAAGTAACAATGGTTTCCACAATAATTTTTTTATTGGTAAGTATTTTCTTTGATTTATATTTTGAAATAGCAAATTGTGTCAGTAAAATACCAATCTCGTTACCATTCAAAAATTTCCATTTGTTATCATCTTTTACCATCACTCCAATTCTATCTGCATCCGGATCTGTATTAATAATAATGTCGTTGCTATCTATGTCAGATAAGGCCAGAGAAGTATCAAAGGATGCCTCTATTTCAGGATTGGGTATATTAAAAGTGACATTTTCAAAATCGCCACTCATGTTTTTAGTCTTTGGATCCAGGAGCACATCAAACCCAAGTTTTATTAGAACCGGATATACTGAAGTTATGCCGGTCCCATGGAGTGGTGAAAAAAGAATTTTAGCAGTTCTCTCATTGGAAAGTGAAACATCAATCACGGCCGCTTGATATGCGATATCAACATCTTCACCGATTTTTTTCACTAAACCTTTTTTTAGTGCATCTTTATATTCAATTCTTTTAATTTTTTTTATATTATTCGTTACTTCATCAACCAATATTTGATCATCCGGAGGTATTAACTGACCGCCAAAATTATCGTATACTTTCTTTCCGTTATCTGTAGGTAAATTATGGCTTGCGCTGAACAGAGCACCGCCAATTGCATTTAAATATCTTATTGAAAATGACAATTCAGGTGTACTTCTTTCCGATTCAAATAGACAAACAGCGATTTCATTGGCAGCATAAACCTCAGCAGCTGCGACTGCCAGGTGTTTCCCATCTAATTTCATAATAGGATTAGGGATATTCTCACCATAGTATTTTGTATCAGAGAAACATCGCACATCATATGCCAGAACCACCCCTCTTTTTTTTGCTTTCTGTCCATATTTTTTAATGAGATACTGGGAATGCCCTTGTGCAGAAGATTGAACTGTCCAGATATTAATTCTGTTTGGACCGATACCCACCAACCCTCTTCTTCCACCAGTACCAAAAGGAATTATTTGATAGAACGAATCAATTAGACAATCCCATTCTTGTTTCTCAATTAGATATTTTATCTGGGGAACGTAGGGTAAAAAAGTCGCATCTTTCAACCATAGTTCAAGCCAATTTAATGCTGATATTTTTTGGCTGTCTGAAGCTTTAATTTCATTAAATCCAACTTTAGCTTTAGACAACAGTTTTTCTATTGAATCCACATCTTCACCTTTATGAATTTGGTTTGATCAAAATTAGAGTCTATCCCAAAATTATCAATTGAATAAAATGTTTATTAATCCTCTTAATTTATAAAGAGTAAAATGACAAAGAAACATTTCACAATTTTAATATCATTTGAAAAATATATATCAAATCATGTTTTAAAAAAAAAGCTTAAAAAGAATGAACTGGGATATATACCAAGAAAGGGCCTTTATCGAAAATTTATTGAATCAACGGTTCAATTTTTTTTGATATTTTATTCCATAGTTATTGCTGGTACCTTAAATGCAAAAACCCAATTTTATTTAACAATCGTTTTATTCATTGGGTTAATTATTTGTGTAATGCTCGGTGCAACAATCATAAGAGCTCAGAAAAAATTAGATCTCATACTTGAAGATCTATTTGCCGACCCCGATAACCCTATTGCCCTGGTGACTAATAAAGCCAAAAAGAAATTTAGCGTTGGAAAGGTTATTGGATATATAATACCGATTTTTTGCACTGGAACATTATTATTGGCTTTCATCTTCTCTTTAACAGGAGGTCTCAAACCGCAATAATATGGCAGATTTTGCCAGGCAAGGGGCGTGCAGAAACCTCTTTTTCCTATCGTCTGCCGTGGTGACTGTAAAGGAGAAGAAATGCGATGGTGCCTGCGGCCATGAAGCTCATACCGCAGGGGAAGGCAAATTTGAGGCTGAAAAAGTCCATGGCAAGCCCGGCGATGAGGGAGCCTGTGAGCATGCCCAGGGAATGGGCCATGGTCATCACCGACATGACAGATCCCATGGCCTTTTTTTCATCGCCTTTGATCACGGCCAGGGCAGTTACAGCCGGCATGGAAATCCCCCCGCCGATACCAAACAGGGTAACGGCCGCCAAAAGGTCATAAAATGATCCGGCAAAAAAAGGCAGCAAAATGCCAAGGGTTGAAAATGCCCCGCCCATGATCACCATGAATTTCTTGTTCACCCGGTCGGCGGTATATCCCATGGGCAATTGGAGAATGCCGGATACAAAGACACCCAGCATGACCAGCAGACCGATCCTGGAACCGGAAAGGCCGAAAGTCTTGTCGGCAAACAGGGGAAGAAAGCACCAGATAATACCGATACAGGCGGTATAGGCATACCGGAATGATACCAGAGCCCCCAATTCCCAGTCTTTAACCACCCTGGCCCAGGGAACCTGTGTCCTGTTTTTTAACCGGATCTTCTCCATGGACAGGGGGGGCAGAAAAATAAAACAGAGCGCAAGGCCCAGGGATGATAAAAGCCCCATACAGACAAAGGCGGCATCCATGGACAGAATATCGTGGATTACCCCGCCCATAACCGGTCCCAGACTAAGACTCAAAAACATGGACAAATTAAACAGACCCATGGAATACCCCTCAGACCCCTCCGGGGTGATCTCTCCCACATAGGCCTGGACCACGGGCATAACCATGGCAGATCCTGCCCCCTGGACAAACCGGATAAAAATCAAGCCCCCCACGGTGGTGGAATACACAAAGGCAACAGAAACAAGGGCATAGGTGGCAAGTCCTGCCAGAATAAAGGGTTTTCTACCCTTCTGGTCGGAAAGCCTTCCAAACAGGGGCAGTAAAAAGGTTCTTGAGAGGGAAAAAGAGGCAAATATCATGGCCACATAAAAACCGCTTGCCCCAAGGTCATTGGCGTAGAGGGGCAACAGCGGAACCACTATACCAACGCCTGTCACCGTGGTAAAGATAATGAAAAACAGGGTCAGAAAAATCCCTTTGTGCTCCGAAGGGATAATCCTGTTTCCATTGTAGCGAATCTTGGCAAAAAGCAGGGATACAGGCTTTTTTATGGCATAAAACAGATCCATGGGCTCAGGGCATCACCCCCGTCTCTAACTCAAACATTCTTTTATCTGATCGATGAACCGGCTCCGGGTGGCAAACTCTCCTTTCCTGTAATTTGCATGGGTCAGGTATAAAAAGCGCTCTGCCCGGGTCATGGCCACATACATTAGCCGACGTTCTTCATAAAGGGCCTGATCTCCATCGTCAATGGAGCGCCAATGGGGGAAAAGACGCTCTTCACATCCCACAATAAACACAGTATCAAATTCCAGCCCCTTGGCTGAATGGATGGTCAAAAGTGCGATTCCATCTGAGTCCTGCTCTTCATCCTCTTTATCTTCCCGGATCAGGGCAGCCTCTTCAAGATATTCCAGTAAATTATCCTTTGACCTTGCTGTGTATATGAGCTGTTCTATATTCTCTTTCTTTGAAATAAATTCAGTTTTTGTCTTTACCTTTTTTTCCAGATAGGCATAATATCCGGTCCGGTCAATAATCGTTTCCATGGCCATGGCCGGGGCCATATCATGGATGGTATCCAAAACTTCCAGGACCGTGGAAAGATTTTCATGAACCTTCTTTGTCAGCACCCGATCCTTGACCATGATCCGTGCAGCATCCTGGAGACTTGTCCCGGGGGTGCGCATGGCAGCCATTTTTTTGATCATGGAAGGACCGATTCCCCGTTTGGGGGTATTGACCACCCGTTCAAAGGAAAGATCGTCATTGGGAAAATATGCAGCGCTCAAATAGGAGTTTATATCTAAAATTTCCATACGCTCAAAAAAGCCCTGGGATCCCATGAGGCGATAGGGCACCCGAAAGGCCCGGAAGGTTCTCTCAAAGGGCAGGGAACAAAATTTTGTTCGGTAGACCACGGCCATTTTATCAAAGGGAATCCCCACACCATTTCGGTTCAAAGCCTTTACCCTTTTGGCCACCCACTCAGCTTCGTGGGCGTCGGACATAAATTTATAGATTTCAACCACCCCTCCTTTTTTCTTGGAAAAACATTTTTTTTCCATTTTGTCCGGGTTGTAATCAATCATGTCGTTGGCAGCCTGGACAATCTCATGGGCGGATCGATAATTTTCTTCCAGCCTGAATATTTTTGAATCCTTGTATTTATCAGGAAACCGTAAAAAATGATTGACATTGCTGCCCCGAAATCCGTAAACCGACTGCCAGTCATCGCCCACGCAAAACAGGTTGCGGTGTTCTCCCAGCAGCAGGTTGGTCAGGTCCTCCTGGAGATTGTTGGTGTCCTGGTATTCATCCACCAGAAGATAGGTAAAATACTGCTTATACCAGGTACGAACCTCTTCATGGTCCCGGAGAAGATCCCGGGCTTTTAACAAAATGTTGTCAAAATCCACAGAGTTCATCTCCATGAGGCGTTCCTCGAACTGGGAATAGAGGTCGGCCAGCCTGATATTAAAAAATCCTGGATTCAAATCAAAATATTTGGAGGGGTCCCCGGAATTTTTTGCCCGGGAAATCGAAGACAGAATCCGATTGACATATTTTTTTTCAATATTGTTTTTCACACAGAGTTCTTTTACTAACTTGTCCTGCTGGTACACGCTAAACACCTGGACTGGCAGTGTATATCCCATTAGTTCACAATGTTTTTTTAAAATCATGAGACAGGCTGAGTGGTAGGTTCGAACCCATTCAAAACTTGCAGGGGCGAGTCCGGTCATCTCAATAAGCCGGGCCTTCATCTCCTGGGCGGCTTTATTGGTAAAGGTGATGGCCAACACCCTTTTGGGATCATGGCCCAGGGATACCAGGTGTGAAAATTTGGCGGTCAATGTCCGGGTTTTGCCGGAACCGGCGCCTGCGACAACCAGAGCCGGAGAGCCGGTGTGATCAACTGCATTCTGCTGCTGTAACGATAACTGCATATAAACAAAAATTAACCGGGCAAATACCCTGGAACCAATCCCGGGTTTTTTGCCGCTGTAATTTATCTCCTCAATTTATTTAGGTACTGGTTTGCGTATTATTTGTTTCAACATAAGATTCATAGTCCCTCCCTTAAAGTATTTTTGACAGGAGCACCAGCGTACCAGCCAGCCAGCAATAGGGAGCAAACAGATGAAATTTACCCCTATGAACCACGTTTAATAATAGTTTCAAGGCAATCAGGCCGACAATAAAGGACGTGATTGTCCCATAAATAATAGCAAGATTAATGGTAAACCCTGTTTCCATGGCATCTTTTACACCCAGGATCTGGGCCCCCAGAATGGCGGGGACAGACAAAAGAAAGGAAAATTTGGCTGCGGTGTTCCGGTCCAGCCCGGCAACCATACCCGCAACAATGGTGCTGCCGGACCGTGAAATACCGGGAATTACTGCCAACCCCTGGACAATCCCTATGAAGACAGCCCGCTTGGTATCAAATTTACCCTCTCCTGTTTCATTATGATAATAGCGCCGGGAGATCCACAGGATGGTGCCGGTAAGTATCAGCATGCAGCCCACCAGGGTATCCGAGGTAAACAAAAACTGCTCATACCTTTTCAACACAAGGCCGATCAATGCCGTGGGCACGGAACCTAGGATGATGAATGCGACAAGTTTCAGGTTCTTATCGGTCTTTATAAGGTGGGTGGAAGATCCCGGATCTGCAAGGCTTGCCAGAAACCCAAGCACCGATACAACCATCAATTTAATATCGGAAAAATAGACCACCAACACGGCTGCCAGGGTTCCCATGTGGACGCTGATATCAAATATCAATTGAAATTCGGTAATGTTAAAATAAATCTGCCCCAGCACCAGATGCCCTGAGCTGCTCACCGGAAGGAACTCTGTCAAGCCCTGGACAATGCCCAGTATGATGCCCTGATATATTTCCATATTTTGCTAATTTTCTTTATTTTTTAAGGTCCGCATAAAACTAATAATTCGCTCAATCAAGTCAAGCAATCGTATATAATTCCTGCACTTAAATTGCAAGATTTTAAAAAAAGACTTGAACTTAGGGGGGTTTCACACTAAAAATGCACTATGCCTTCTACGGGGACAGACAAAATAGAAACAAGAATAAAATCCAACCCATCCGACGGGGGTGAAAAACCCGTGGAGGCAGCCCATCTTTTCCATTTGCTGGGAACAGATCATCAAAAAAACATCACCCTCATTGTAAATCATACCCTCTCCGTCATTGAAGGACTTTTTGCAGTTTATATCCCCAAAAATCAGAAAAAAGGCAGGCCTGTAATCCACACAAGCCCCAATTTTCCCAAGACCATGGAGATTGACCTTTTTTTTGAAAACTCCCTTTTCAAGGAAATTTCAACCCATCGTGTCCTGCCCTGTATTCTGCCCCGGGATAAGGAGGCATCTGATCCCATGGTACAAAGTTTGGGAATCAAGGCCTGTATCGGCACCCCTGTTTTTTACAAACAAAAGGGGTTGGGAACCCTTTGGGTAACAGATACCCGACCCCGCTCCTTTACCCATGATGATATTGCCTCTATTCAAACCCTGGCTGCAGCCCTTGGGCTTGAAGAAGAGCGGCTTTCCCATGTAAACAAACTTCTCAAGGAGAACAAAGAAGGGATCAGGGAACTTACGAAAAAACTCAAGCAGGCTGAAAAAATGGAACTACTCGGGGTTATCGCCGGCGGAGTGGCCCATGATTTAAACAATATTCTCTCCGGTCTTGTTTCCTATCCTGAATTATTATTAATGCAGCTTGAAGAGAACAGCCCCCTGATTGAACCTATCTCTTTCATGCATGACACCGGGCTTAAGGCGGCTGATATTGTTCAGGATCTTTTAACCCTCACCCGGCGGGGAATTCATCATACCAGTGTATTAAACCTTAACCATGTAATCCATGGCTATTATAACAGCTCAGCCCACCATCGTCTTGAAAAAAACTTCCCGGAAATCTATTTTAATATTGATCAAGAACCCTATCTGCTGAATCTGAATGGGTCTGAATCCCATATTTCAAAGATGGTTATGAACCTTGTCATGAATGCTGCCGAAGCTGTGCGGGGAAAAGGGCAGGTCACCATTAAAACATTCAACCGCTACCTTGACACCTCAAGGGGGGGCGATGAAATCCCTGAAGGCGAATATGTGGTATTGCGGGTGAGCGATAACGGAGGAGGAATCAGCCAGGCCGATATAAAAAGAATTTTCGAACCCTTTTATACAAAAAAACAGATGGGAAGGAGCGGATCAGGATTGGGCCTTTCCGTTGTCTGGAATGCGGTCAAGGATCACCAGGGATATATTGAAATATCCAGTAAAAAAGGACAGGGCACATCCTTTGAACTCTATTTTCCTGCAACACGTGATAAAACGGAAAACATCCTTGACGATTTCGAAATTGAGGCATTTAAAGGAAATAATGAAACTGTTCTGGTGGTTGATGACGTCAAAGGACAAAGAAAAATCGCCCAGGGATGCCTTGAAGCACTTGGGTACATCCCATTCACCGTGGGCAGCGGGGAAAAGGCAGTGGCTTTTTTAAAAAAACATCCAATGGATCTCCTGGTTATAGACATGAAAATGGAGCCGGGAATAGATGGCCTTGAGACCTACAAAAAGGCGCTTAAAATAAACCCGGAACAAAAGGCTATTATTGCCAGCGGTTTTTCTGAAACCCAACGGGTAAAAGAGGCAAAACAACTGGGAGCAGGTCAATATATCAAAAAGCCCTATACACTTCAAAAATTTGCCATAGCCCTAAAAAACGAACTGACCGGGAAAAATTAAGACCCCGGGCCATTAGGATTTGCCGTAAGTTTTCTCCTCCCGCAAATCATTACATGATACATAAATGTAAGAACAGGGATCACTATAATCCAAGAGTAAATTCGTAAAAGAATTGTTGATTTCATACTCATTCTCCTGTAAGAATGAATTATGCTCGTTCCACCGTTCACGATATTTTTGTGTTCTTAAATTACCTAAAAATATGTTTCAATTAAAAGGAGTAAAAAAATGAATAAGAAATTTTTAGTTCAAAGTTTACTGTCTGTAATCGCATTCCTTTTTTTATTTGGATGCGCAACAAAAACGCCAATAGAGCTGCCTCCATTTTCGCCAACAATCTTTAACACAGAAGTCTTCGAATCAAAGGTGGATAACTTCATTGTTACATTTGATGCCTCCAGTTCCATGAGACATGACTACAATGGCACTTCCAAATTTGCCATAGCCAAAGAGCTTGGACACCGTTTGAACCTGACAATTCCGGAACTGGGCCAGACAGCCGGGTTAAGAAGTTTCGGCCATGATCCCTCGGTTTCCAGAAGGCATACTGAACTCCTTTACGGCATGGAAAAATATTCGACTACCGGTGCAGCCGGCACGCTTAAATCCATAACAAAACCGGGCGGATGGAGCCCCCTTGGCACAGCCCTGGATGCAGTCCAGCTTGATCTTGAAGGTCTTCCAGGCCTCCACAACTCCGTGATCATCATCAGTGACGGCATGGACATGGAACCGAAAATAGCCCATGTACAAGCCCTGAAGGACAAATACGGGTCTTCCATCTGCTTTTACCCCATCCAGGTGGGTGATGATCCTGGCGGAAAAGCCTTTCTTCATGAAGTTTCAAAAATCGGCGGTTGCGGATTTTACTCGAATGCCGACAACCTGATGAAGGGTGACGGCATGGCCGCCTTTGTGGAAAAAGTATTCCTCAAGGAAAAAGAAATAGCCATAGCGGCGCCGATTGTAGCAGAACGAAAAGACAGCGATGGTGACGGTGTTTACGATGATGAAGACCAGTGCCCGGGAACACCCGTTGGCGCCAAAGTCAATGCCGTGGGTTGCTGGACCCTTGACAGCATCCTGTTTAATTTTGACAAAGCAGAGATTAAACCCGAAGGGTATGCCCTGCTTGACGCCATCGTAGTCATCCTGGAAAAGAATCCGGCCATGAGTGTTGAACTCCAGGGTCATACCGACAACGTCGGAACCGAAGCCTATAACATGGATCTATCCATGAGAAGATCCAATGCGGTTGCCAATTATCTGGTGGACAAGGGAATTTTGAGAAACAGAATGGCCACCACCGGTTTTGGATTCAAATCACCTGTGGCGCTTAATAGCACTATGTTTGGACGTTCCTTGAACAGAAGGGTTGAGGTGAGGCCCTATTAAAGGCTATTCGGAAGGGCATATTTTTCCATGCCAAACCATGATCATGGCCTGATCCATAAAGATCTGAGCTGATCAAAAAGAGATATCCCCAAAGAATTTTTTTGGGGATATCTCTTTTAATATGGAATCTGGTTTAATAGAGAATCCGGCCTGTTTTTTCCACACCGTATCCGCCAAGGGCCAGAACCCTGTCTTTAAATTCGTCTCCGGCAATGGTATCCAGAAGAACCTGTACCTTTTGGGACTCAAAAAAGCGTTCCGAAATAATCAGGTCATAGGACTCGGTGATGACGGGTATAAAATCAAGAGAAAGGGCATTGGCTGCGGCCTTTATCCCCAGACCTGCATCTGCCCTGCCGGAAAGGACTGCTACTGCCACCGACATATGGGTGTACTCATCATTTTCATACCCTGAAATATCACCGGGCTTAAACCCCAGTTGTTTGAGTTTGTAGTCAAATAAAATCCTTGTGCCAGACCCGGGCTGACGATTTATAAAGGTGAACTTTCCTGTTTTCAAATCCTCAATGGATTGGATGTTCTTAAGGTTCCCCTTGGCCAGGATAAGCCCCTGTTCTCTCATGACCAGGTTGACAATTCGTACCGGATGATCGGGCAGATATTTTTTAACATATGAAAGGTTATAACTGCCGTCAACGGGATCCAGCAGGTGGGCACCCGCCATATGGCATCCCCCTTTTTTAAGGGCCATCAATCCCCCCATACTTCCCACATGGCTGGAGGAAATACCCACATCAAAATTTTTCCGCCGGATCTGATCCCCCAGAAGATCCAGGGTATTGTCATGGGAACCGATGATGACCAGGGTATTTTCTATGGCCGACAAAGGACGCAGCAAATGGGCTTTTACCCTCTCTTTTTCGGAAATACCCTCAATATGCTTCGGGATTCGAATCACCCCGTCTGCCTCGGTGAGGGTGGTGATACTACCCGAGCCCCGGGGAAGCTGGGAGGAGATAAGCTGCCCGTCCACGGAACCGATTTTAACCCTTAAAAATTCTTCCTGGCCCAGTTTAGAGGCAATTTTCCTGGCGGGAGTCACCAGGACTGTCTGAAGGGTTTTTTCCGGCAGGTGCTGCATATGAATCAGAAGGGGACCTGCAAATTGTTCAAAGGCGACAATGGCGGCTACGGGATATCCCGGGATTCCAAATACCGGGACCTGGCCGACCTTTCCAAACAAAACCGGTTTTCCCGGCATCATGGTCACTCCGTGGACATAAACCTCGCCAAGTGAAGAGATGACAGGCTTTGCGAAATCCTCGGATCCGGCCGAGGAGCCGCCAATAATACAGAGCATATCGTAGGAGCCTGCTGCCTCTTCCACTGCATTTTGTATGGAGGAAAGATCATCTTTGATCATGGGATGAATGTCAAAAAGGGCTCCGTGGTCCTGGCAAAGACCGCCCAGGACCACGGAATTGGACTCCACCACGTCCCCTGACTTCATCTGATCCGGCCGGATATCCTGCCATTGCTTGAGTTCAGACCCCGTGGGGATGATCATAACCCTTGGCTGTTTATATACCGACACCTGAAAAACACCACCGGAAAGAAGCGCCCCAAGGGAGTAGGAATTAACTCTGTGCCCCCGGGGAAATAAAAGTTTGGTGGCCACAATATCCTCTCCCATTTTTCTAACATGCTGCCAGGGGAACACAGGTGCTTCAATTTCAACGTGGCTGTCCAGGATATTTAAGTGCTCAATCATGATAACGGCATTGGTACCCTCGGGCATGGCATGGCCGGTATTCACCCAAAAAGCATTTTCTTCCGGCACAAGTGTTCCTGGCGCCTCTTCGCTGACCCCAAAGGTAATCCGGGCATCCACGGCAATGCCGTCCATGGCGGCTGCGTGAAAATTAGGAGAAGAAAGTGCTGCCACGGCCGGTTCTGCCAGCACGCGGGTTTTTGCTTTTACAACATCAATGGTTTCAATCCCGGTATTATAGGTTTGAAAATGATCAAAAAGGCATTCTTTTGCCTCTTCAATACTCTTCATATCCAGGTATACATTTCTTTTTGAATTCATTGGGTTTGATCTTTATTTTATATTTTAATTTTATAAAAGGATAATATCCACCAGGGTATCTTTTTCCAGACCTTCCACATTCTCCCCAATTTCAAGCAGGCCATCTGCATGGATCATGGTCCTGATCAAACCTGATTTTCCCAGGACCGGCCGGGCCAGCATCCGGCCCTGTTCTTTTCCTGATTGGCCGTTTTCCAGTATTACCCGGACAAAATCCCGCCTGCCCTGGGCAGAAGAAACATTCCGGGTCAATTTTGCCGGAACCCGGATCTGCCCCACAGTTTCCCTGTATCCCTGGAGCCTGTGCAAAAAGGGAATCACAATAATTTTCACCACAACCATGGCCGAGACCACCTGGCCGGGAAGCCCCCAGACCGGTTTATTGGCGCTTTTGGCAAGAATGGTTGGCTTGCCTGGGCTTACCGACATGCCGTGGACCAAAACCCGGGTGTCTGACAGAGAAGACAGAACATCCACCGTATAATCCCGGGTGCCAACGGAACTGCCCCCGGATATCAAAACCATATCACACTCTTCAAGGGCTTTTTCACAGGCCTTTTTCAGTGCTTTCGGGTCATCCTTGATGATTCCATATTGTATGGGTACAGCATGGGCTTCTTCCATGAATCCTGCCAGGGTATAGGAGTTTATATCCCGAATCTGTCCCGGGGAAGGTTCCCGGGTAATGGGAATAATTTCATCCCCTGTGGAGATAATCCCCACCCTTGGCACCTTATAGACCTCAAGTTCCGAAAACCCAAGTCCTGCAGCAAGCCCTGCCTCCTGGGGCCGGATAAAGGTTCCAGGGCCAAGCACTGTCTGATCCTGTGCAAAATCCTCTGAAGCATCAATCACATGCTGGAGCGGGGCAACACTCTTGTATATTTCCACAGACCCCTCATCCACAGCTTCTGTATGCTCCACCATGACCACGCTATCCGCTCCCTTGGGCAGCATGCCCCCGGTGGATATATTGGCCGCCTGGCCAGGCTCCAGAATAAACCCGGGCACCTGGCCCATGGAAATGCTCCCCGCAAGCTCAAGCCATGCCGGGCTGGACTCGGAAGCCCCATAGGTGGATGCTGCATGGACCGCATACCCGTCCATGGTGGCCCGTCTGAACCCTGGCATATCTCTTTTCGCAATCAGGTCAGCTGCCAAAATCCTGGAACAAGAATCTCCCACATCAATGGTTTGGGTTCCCACAGCAGGAA
>PIVS01000573.1 GCA_003353855.1 Desulfobacteraceae bacterium | reverse complement strand
GATGTGTTTGGTGTTTATTACGCCCTTTACGGCCAGGGCTATTCCTATGCAGAGCTCAAAAAAGTGGCCGAATTGCTCAAGCGCGAACTGGTAACGGTTTCCGATGTTAAGAAAGTTGTTTTCTTCGGCGAACAGAACGAAGCCGTCTACGTGGAAATGGCCCGTGAAAAAATGGCGGCCCTGGGCATTACCCGGAAGGAAATCTTCGACGCTCTGGGGGCTAAAAACCTGCCGGCCGATGCCGGCAGAATCCAGATCGGCAGTGAGTACCTCCCCATCTTTCCCACCGGTCTCTTTGAGTCTGAAAAAGATTTTGGCGGGCTGTTCATTGCCAGTAAGGCGGGCAAGCTGATCTACCTCAAGGACGTGGCCACCATCCAGCGGGACTATGTGGATCCCCCGGCACGAATTTTGCGCTTTAACGGCCACCCTGCCGTTGGAATAGCCATCTCAACCGTATTGGGCGGAAACGCCGTCACCATGGGCGAGGCCGTGAAAAAGCGCCTGGAGGAACTGGCACCCCAGATACCCGTGGGCATGGAGCTTGGCACCATCTATATGCAGTCTGACATGGTCACAAAAGCCGTGGACGGATTTATCATCAATCTGGTGGAGGCGGTTATCATTGTCATCGTTGTCCTCCTTATTTTCATGGGTCTTCGCAGCGGACTGATCATCGGATTTGTTCTGGTGGTCACCATTGCCGCCACCTTTGTGGTCATGGGGTACTATTCCATCACCCTGGAGCGGATTTCCCTGGGAGCGCTTATCATTGCCCTGGGTATGCTGGTGGACAATGCCATTGTAGTGGTGGACGGGATGAAGGTCAAAATGGAACAGGGTATGGACGGGATGCAGGCGGCCAAGGAGGTGGTGGGTCAAAATTCCATTCCCCTGCTGGGAGCGACTGCCGTCGCCGTGCTGGCCTTTGCCTCCATCGGTGGTATGGACAACCAGACCGGTGAATACTGCCGTTCCCTGTACTATGTTATTCTCATTTCCCTTTCCCTGAGCTGGCTCACGGCGGTCACCGTCACCCCGCTGATCACCAAGATGTTTGTGCTGGGGAAAAAAGCCAAGACCGCTAACCCGGAAAATGGCCCCTCATCAGACCCCTACGGGGGAAAATTCTATCAGATCTACCGCAAGTTTCTAACCCTGGCGATCCGCTTTCGATGGATCACCATCTCCTGCGTGGTGGGCATGTTTGCCATATCCCTGGTGGGGTTTGGTTATGTGGACCAGATGTTCTTTCCCGCCTCTACGAGCCCGATCTTTCAGGTGGAGTGCCAGTTTCGGGAGGGCAACCATATTAAGGAAACGGAAAAGAGCGTGGCCAAAATGGAAGCCTACCTGCTGAAAACCAAAGGGGTCAAATCCGTGGCATCGGCGGTGGGGTCGGGTCACTCCCGTTTTCTTTTGACCTACAGCGTTCCCGTGGATGCCTCAACCCAGTACTGCAGTCTCATGGTTGAGGTTGAAGACTACAAGATCATCGAAAAAATCTATCACCAGGTCCAGGATGACCTGGATCAGATGTTTCCCGACGCAATAGTCAACGTGAAAAAATTTACCCTGGGGCCCGGGGAAGGCGGTAAAATTCAGCTTCGCATCAACGGCCCTGACCCGAAAGTTTTACGGGAACTTGGGGAGAAAGCCATGGTCATCATGGCAGCGGATCCCGATGCCAAGGCCGTCCGGAGTGAATGGGGGGCCCGGGTCAAGGTGGTTCAGCCCGTTATTGCCGAGGACAGGGCCCGCCGCCAGGGCATTGACCGGCCCATGATTGCCACGGCCCTTCAATCCAATTTCTCCGGCACCACGGCCGGCCTCTACAGGGAAGGGATTGAGCTGATTCCCATTATTGCCAGGGCACCGACCGACGAGCGCCTGACGATGGAGAACATGAGGGATGTGATGGTTTACAGTCCCATTGCCGGTAAAAAAATTCCTTTGCAGCAGGTGGTGGACGGGTTCTCCACTAAGTCTGAAGATGCCCGCATCTCCCGCTGGCACCGCCGTTCGATGATCAAACTCCATGCCGATGCCAGGAAAGGCTTTAACAGCGAGCTGCTCAACCGCATCAAACCCAAGCTGGAGCAGGCCCTGATGGCCGATACCAAAGGATATCTGGGAAAAGAAGTTCCCCCTGAAAATTACACGGCAGCCACCATTCCCATTAAATATGACGACATGATTCCCATCAAGGGCCATCCGGGATACTTCATGGCCTGGGGAGGCGAGGCCGAAGACTCTTCCGATTCCCAGGCAAAGCTTGCCGAAAACATCCCCATCTATTTTGGGATGATGATTCTTGTGGTGATTTTTCTTTTCAATGCCTTTCGCCAGCCCTTGATCATCTGGCTCACTGTCCCGCTTTCCCTCATCGGTGTCGTCCTGGGCCTGCTGCTCATGAAGCAGCCCTTTGGATTCATGGCCCTGCTGGGGCTGATGAGCCTGTCCGGGATGCTCATTAAAAACGCCATCGTGCTCATCGACCAGATTGATCTGGAGATCCGGGAGGGCAAAAACCACTTTTCTGCGGTGTTAGATTCGGGGGTCAGCAGGATGCGGCCTGTGATGCTGGCGGCGGCAACCACCATGCTGGGCATGATCCCGCTGTTCATGGATGCCTTTTTTGTCTCCATGGCAACGACCATTGTGTTTGGGCTGGGATTTGCTTCTGTCCTGACACTTGTTTTTGTCCCAACCTTGTATGCAACCTTTTTTAAGATCAAAGCTGAGTAATATGAAACCGCTAAATCCCAACAGGAGTAAGGTTATGAAATTGTGCCGGCCCATAATATTGTTTGGCCTGATCTTTGTGTCCTCGATATTGTTTTTAAATGTTGAGGCTTTTGCAAAAACGATTCGGATTGGTATTGTTTCCGACGGGATATCCCCGCGTTTTCCAGGGGTAATTGGACTCGTTAAGGATGAGATCCTCAACATTACCAAGGGGGAGCATCTTGTTATTTTTCCGGAAGACAAACAACTTTCCGGGAATTATGATCTTGTAAAAATAAATCAGGCCCTGGACAAAATACTGGCATCAAAAGAAATTGATATTGTTCTGACCCTGGGAGAGGTGGCAACAAATGAAGTCTGCCAGCGGCGCAATCT
>PIVS01000572.1 GCA_003353855.1 Desulfobacteraceae bacterium | reverse complement strand
TTAAAAAATTAATTTTTGGAGAAAGATCGATGAACCAGCCCCTTAACAATGAATTCCACGGCGCGGAAAAATATGTTCTGGACACTGAACTGGCCTCAATTGTCAATATATCCATGAAATTGGAAATGCCTTTGCTGCTTAAGGGGGAGCCGGGTACCGGCAAGACCATGCTGGCCTACGCCATTGCAGAAACCCTTTCCATGCCCCTGATCACATTAAATGTCAAATCCAGCATGAAGCTTGTGGAAGCTTTGTACCAGTATGATACCCTGACCCGGTTAAATGATTCCAGGTTTGGGGATTCCAAACGGGATGTCAGCAACATTGACGAGTATATTAAAATGGGGAAAATCGGCCAGGCTTTTTGTGCTGACAAGAGAACAGTGCTGTTAATTGATGAGATTGACAAGGCAGATACGGATTTTCAGGATGACATGCTGGATGTTCTGGATCAGATGCAGTTTGACATTATTGAAACAGATAAAACCGTAAAAGCAAAACACAGGCCTGTGATCATTATTACCTCCAATGCCAAAAAAGATTTGTCAGACCCCTTTTTGGGCCGATGTAATTTCCACCACATTGCATTTCCCGATCCCAAGATGATGCGTAAGATTATAAATGTTCATTTTGACAATATCGATAAAAAGCTTGCAGAAAATACCATCAGCTCCTTTTACAGATTAAGGGAGATTGATGCCATTGAAAAAAAACCGGCCACCCGGGAATTGCTCAACTGGATCAGGGCATTGAATGCAGATCCGGATTTCAAGTCCAAGGATCTTGTTAAAGGGCAAATGCCTTTCCTGGGTGTATTGTTTAAAAAGAGCCCGGATTATGAACGGGCAACAAATCTGACATCCAGACGGAAAATGTTTTAACGGGCGGTTATCCATGTTTTTAAATTTTTTTTATATACTCAAAGAGGTTGGCATCCCGGTTTCCCCCACCTCCTTTCTTATATTGCAGAAAGCGCTGCACCAGGGGAATATCAACAGCCTGGGTGAATTTTATACCTGTGCCCGGGCCATTTTAGTTAAGAGCGAAAAATATTTTGATCTTTATGACCAGGTTTTTGCCCATCATTTTGACGGTGTTCCCCTGCCCGAAGGGGACGGGTTTGAAATCGACGAGATTGCCAGGGCGATGCTGGATGAATGGTTGAAAAATCCCAAACAATTGGCAGATGCCCTTGGGATGGATGAAGAACAGCTCAGCAAGATGTCCCCGGATGAATTGATTGAATATTTTAAGAAACGTCTCAAGGATCAGGACGGGCGCCATGACGGAGGGAGTAAATGGATCGGGACCGGAGGGCGTTCCCCCGTGGGTCATTCCGGACACCATCCCGGCGGTATGCGGGTGGGGGGGGAATCCCGGAACAAGTCAGCGGTAAAGGTGGCCAATGAGCGGCGGTATAAGGATTATTCCACAAAGGGCCCCCTGACCCAGGCCAAGATGGGGGAGGCTCTGAAACGACTGAGGAATCTTATCCCTGCAGGTCCCAGGGACAGGATTAATATTGATGAAACCATCAAAGAGACCCTGCGCAATGCAGGGGAGATTGAGCTTATATTTGACAGGGCATTGAAGGACCGGCTCAAGATCATCCTTGCCATTGACAACGGGGGATGGTCCATGGACCCTTATATCCAGGTGGTCCAGACCCTGTTTGATTATGCCAAATCACAGTTTAAAGAGGTAAAGACATATTTTTTCCATAACACTATTTATGATTACCTGTGGGAGGATCCGGCCCGGTACAAGAAACCCAAAAGTATAATGGAATTTTCCCGGCTTGACCCGGATACCCGCCTCATCGTGCTGGGGGATGCCAGCATGGCACCCTATGAACTCATGGCCCACGACGGCTCCATCCATATTACGGAAAGAAGCGGCAGGCCAAGCATTGAACAACTGAAGTTTTTGACAAAGACCTTTTCCCATACGGTGTGGCTCAATCCTGTGTCGGAATCCATGTGGGGTTATACACACAGCATAATGGCCATAGCCCAGATTTTTCCCATGTATGAGCTTTCCCTGGACGGTCTTGAAAAGGCCGTGGAAAAATTGATGGTAAAAAATTAGCGGTTACTATTGAAACCCATGGGGATATCCTGAACGGAGCTTGAACGGGACTGGCCGGCGGTCAGAGCTGAACATTATAAAATTTTATAGTGTTTTCAAAAATTGTCCGGGACAATTTATCCGGGTCTGCTTCTTTTATTTGGGCCAGCTTTACCAGAACGGATTTTACAAATGCCGGTTCATTCCGGCGGAACTTGTTTTTTTGGGGAGCCGGGGTAAGGTAGGGAGAATCGGTTTCAATCAGAATTTTGTCCTCGGGGATTAAAGGGGCAATCTGTCTCAGGTACTCCCCTCTTTTTTTAATGGTCAGAATGCCGGTGATTCCGATGTGATATCCCAGGTCCAGGTATTTGAACATCTCGGCTTTTGTACCGGAAAAGCAGTGAACCACCCCTTTTCTGGCCGGGGGACCCTCTGATTTTAAGATCTCGTAAAATCGGCCATTGGAATCACGCTCATGGAAAATCAGGGGGAGGTCCAGGTCGCCGGCAATGGCAAGCTGGGATGAAAGACAGTCCTCCTGATCCTGCCGGGGAGAAAACAGTCGGTTAAAATCAAGGCCGGTTTCCCCCCAGGCTTTGACACAGGAATGCCCTGCTGCCAGCTCTTTAAGGGTTTCCATGGTTTTACTGGAACAATTGGCTGCATCATGGGGGTGGATTCCCACGGAGGTGATCACCAGGGGGATATCCCGGGGGCTCTGGGTTTGATTTCGGGCCAGCTCAATTGCTCTGCAGGAGGTGGGGATGTCAACGCCCACAATCATTATTCCCCTTACCTGTTCCTGCCGGGCCCTGTCCATTACTTCAACAATGTCATTTTCATAGAGATTGTCATCAATATGGCAGTGTGAATCAAATAGTATCATTAACTAAATTACCTTTTCAGATTGGATTTCTTTATTTTGTGTGTATGGTATCTGTCCTTGGATTGAATATGTGAAAGCCTTCACTGGTTGGAAGAAGCCGGTTTACGGTTACAGTGAAGGCTTGGTGTAAGGAAAACTGTTTTTCAGCACTCCTTGACACGAAGAGTAT
>PIVS01000100.1 GCA_003353855.1 Desulfobacteraceae bacterium | reverse complement strand
TTCATATGACAACCTTTGAATTATAGGTATGCTTAAAAAATAGGTATGATAGATCCAAAAAGAAAGATCCCTTACAACTACACCTCAGCAGACGACGACCAGATCATAGATCATCTTTTTGGATCTACTTTTCTAACACAGATAAGATCCCTGGAAACCAAAAAAGGAACGGGCAGATCATCCCGACTTCTCCACAGGTTCATGGGAGATTTGTTCATTATCCAGAGAAATTCTTTTTTGTTCCAGGAGCTTGTTGAGCACCCTCTCCAGCGGAAACGATTGTTTTCAGAATTTGAAAATGATTTTAAAATCATTGAGGAGAATGCCACACATGAAGCTGTTCTTGGGGTTCTTAAAACCTGCAAGGAGGCTCTCACCTCCCTTTGCAGACAGATCAAGTCGGTTGTCTCTGACCGGCAGCGCATTTTACGTCATCTGGGAGCTGTGATCGGGAAAAAAAATATCTATTTTGATCCCTTTAACATAACTGCCCATACCACCGATGCAACAGACTGGCGGCGATTTACTCCCATTGCCATCCTGAGGCCAGATAGAGAGGACCAGGTTCCGCTTCTGGTAAAAAAAATTAAAGCCCTGGGGTTTCATATCATTCCCAGGGGAGCCGGTACCGGATTGACAGGGGGAGCAACCCCCCTGGCACCAACCTGTGTAATTATTAATACTGAAAAACTCAACCATATATCTAAGGTTGTTTATAAAAAAAACACCCTGGGCCAGACCTATGCCAGCATGAAATTAGAGGCTGGAGTCATTACCCAGGACGCCATGGACTCAGCGAAAACAATCGGCCATATTTTTGCCACCGATCCCACCTCGGCCTGGGCCAGTACCATTGGGGGAAATTTGTCGGAAAATGCCGGTGGAAAAACCGCTGTGCTTTTTGGTACCGCTATTGACAATGTTCTCTCCTATAAAATTACCATGCCCGACGGGATTTGCTATACAATTGAACGCCAGGATCATCCCTTAAGAAAAATTCTTCCTGCAGATACCCTTGTTTTCCATGTATTGGATGAAAATGGGAAGAAGATGGACAGTATTCTTCTCACCGGTGAACAAATTCGGAAAAAAGGGCTGGGAAAGGATGTGACCAACAAGACCCTTAATGGGCTTCCCGGCCTGCAAAAGGAAGGGTGCGACGGGATCATTACATCGGCCAGCTTTCTCCTTTATCCTAAATTTGAATTTAAAAAAACCGGTTGTATTGAATTTTTCGGCAATGACATGACAGAGGCCGGTCAGGTGATTACAGCCATATCCAAGGCATTTACCAACCAGGATTCGTCCCATAACCCGTCCTCTTTTACTGCTCCATCCCTCATGGCATTGGAACATTTTGATGAAGAGTATATCAAAGCCATTAAATACAAAACCAAACAATCTGTGGGGGACCGGCTCAAGGCGGTATTACTCATTGATATGGTTGCAAATGATGCCCGTGCCCTTGACAGGGGAATTGCCACCCTGGAAGAAATTTTAGATCCCTATGACAAAACCGGGCTCTCCATTGCCAGGGATGAAACCCAAGCCAAACGATTCTGGGACGACAGGAAGCGGCTTGGGGCTATTGCAGCCCATACCAATGCCTTTAAGCTTAATGAAGACATTGTTCTGCCCATTGATAGTTTGGCAGACTTTGTGCGGTTTGTTGATCAAGCCAATCTGGAAGAAAAACAATACAATCAGACCCGTATCATCCTGGATATTGTTTCATATCTTGACAGGGCCATTCCTTTATCAGACCCGGAATTGCTCAGGAAAAAAGTGGGCCGTTCAAAGGATCTGGCCTATGCCATAAGGAAAAAGCTGGAAATTGCTTCCAGGGATGCCTTGGAAGCTTCCATACATACCAAAAATTTTTACAGCCAGGTTGTTGAAAATCTCAGGGGTTACAGCCTTGTCCTGGAAAATATAGAAAAAATATACAAGACTACAAGTTCCAGACTCATTGTGATTGCCACCCACATGCATGCAGGGGATGGCAACGTCCATGTCAATATTCCTGTTTTATCCAATGACCGGGAAATGATGAAAAGGGCCAGCCAGGCAGCTGACGGGATAATGGAAAAAGCCTGCGCCCTTAAAGGGGTTGTTTCCGGGGAACATGGAATCGGTGTTACCAAGTTCAAGTATTTGGACAGGCAAGTTGTCGATGAATTTAATGAGTATAGAAATAATATCGACCCCACAGGTCTCATGAATCCGGGTAAACTTATTGAACCTGACATCATCAACAAGGTATTTACCCCCTCCTTCAACCTGCTGGAACTTGAAGCCAGAATTTTAAAGCATGGATCCTTGTCCCATCTTGCCTTGAACATTGCAAATTGTGTCAGGTGCGGTAAGTGCAAGCCCAAATGTCCGGTATTTTATCCTAGTCAAAATATGTTTTTCCACCCGAGAAATAAAAACCTTGCCATTGGGGCTCTCATTGAGGCATTGCTCTATATTACCCAGCGAACCCAATCCACAGGGTTTAAAGTACTCAAAAATTTGGAAGAAATTGCAGACCATTGTACCATCTGTCACCGCTGTCTGATAAAATGTCCGGTGAATATCGATTCGGGAAATATTGCCATTGCAGAACGGACCATCCTGAAAAACATGAACTTCAAACACACTCCCCTGCCTACAAAATTAACCTTGAAATATCTGGCCAGCAAAAATGAGCCCATGAATAAAGTGTTAAGAACCACGCTCTTGAGTGCCGGCGGGTTTCTTCAAAGAAGTGGAGTAAGATTGGCCACCCCTTTTTCAAGCCTTTCCCCCATCAGGAAAACCAGGACATTTCAATTGCTGCAAACCCCGGTGTCCAACCCAGGGGTGCACACCCTAAGATCCTTTCTGCCCAAAACCAATAAAAATCAGGCTATTCTCATGGAACCCCGGGGCAGGACAGAGTCAACTATCTTTTATTTTCCTGGATGCGGCAGTGAAAGAATGTTCTCAAAGATATCCATGGCATCAATTCTGTTGTTACTCTCAAACAACCACAGGGTAATCCTGCCGCCGCCCTATTTGTGCTGCGGATACCCCCTGAAGGTTAATGCCCAGAAAAGTAGATTCGATAGAATTTTTCTTGAAAATATCATTATTTTAACCCAGATCCGGGATATGTTCCATGATCTTAAATTTGATGCCTGCATTGTTTCCTGCGGTACCTGTATGGAATCTTTGAACGAACTCGGGGCACCATCGGTCTTTGACTGTGATATAAAGGATATTTCAGGCTATATTATGGAAAAGGATCCCAACCTTTCATCGGATTATGATTATTTATACCATGCTCCCTGCCATGACTCCCTCAAAGAATCGGCTCTGCAAAGGCTTCGCAGCCAGGGACTAAAGGTTCAAAGCATTCCCCATTGCTGTTCCGAGGCAGGAACCCTTGCCCTTTCACGGCCGGACATCAGCCACGCCATGTTTTTGAGGAAACAAAAAGCCATTCAAGGATCAACATTTGGATCAGGGCAGGGACCAGTATCAAATATAAAACAAAAGATCCTGACCAATTGCCCTTCCTGTATCCAGGGCCTGGGCAGACAGTCAAAACTAAAACCTATTCACCTGGCAGAAGAGCTTGCTTTCCTGATCTTTGGGGAAAACTGGCCCCAAACCTTTAATGAACTGATAAAAGACTGCGAAGTGATAACCTTTTAAGAATGAACCTCCTACTTTTAGAAAAAAAAGATTATATCGGACCTGGCAGGGTCCAGGTCTCAGGCCGGCGGTTTGAGCATATAAAAAAAGTTCTCAAAGCCGAAACCGGAACTCGGTTGTCCTGCGGTTTGATCAATGACAGACTGGGAAAAGCCAGAGTCATCGACCTTAACCACAATTGCCTTGAAATGGAAGTCACTCTGGAGTCTGACCCTCCTGACCCCCTTCCCCTGACCTTGATTCTGGCACTGCCCCGTCCTAAGATGCTTAAGCGTATTCTGGAAAGTGTCGTAAGTCTTGGGGTAAAAGAAATATATCTCATTAATTCCTGGCGGGTTGAAAAAAGCTTTTGGAAAAGTCCGGTTTTGGACAAGGAAAACCTTGAAAAATATTTTCGCCTTGGGCTGGAGCAGGGAAAAGACACTATTATGCCCCGAATTTATCAAAAACGCTTTTTTTCAAAATTTGTAAAAGAAGAATTGCCAATCATTGGTAAGGGCAGTCTTTGTATCACTGCCCATCCAAAGACTTCAAATATTTGTCCAAATAGTGTAAATAAGAAGACGACACTTGCAATAGGACCCGAAGGCGGGTTTATTGACCTTGAAGTTAAAACATTGGAAGAAGCTGGATTTGAAACCTTCAGTATTGGGGAAAGGATCCTAAAAGTAGAAACAGCAACAACCTATTTGATTTCACGGTTGTTTACATAAAATAAGGAAGCCCGAGGACAATTATGGACAAAAAAACACAGAAAGAAAGAAAAAAGGCATTTGACAGCTTACCCCCGGCAATTCGGGAATGCCTTTCCCCCGAGGAAATCAAGCTTTTTTTAAATGCAGACCAATGGCCGGAGGAACTTTTCCAAAAACTGGACGAATTCATAATCAAAGAATAGAAGGTGATTTTACGTCATTGACATACCTGGGCAACCTCTTTATTATTACAGGCACATAACCCTTTGTTCAAAGGAATACAATGCGCCCAAAAAAAACAAATCCTAAACTTGATTTTGAACGGTATGCAAAATATGCCCAGGTTCTGGAAAAGACCAAATGGGCCAGTGAATTTTCCTGGAATCATATCCGCAAAATCTGTCAGTATATTGATCCGGTGAAAGCAAAAAAAGGAGCAATTGTTTTTAAAGAGGGTGATAATGAAAAAAGTCTTGGTATCATTGTCAAAGGCTCCATTGATATTATCAAGGAAAAAAACAGGGTGGCCACCTTGAAAAGCTCACAAACGTTTGGAGAAATGGCACTCATTGACGGAGAACCAAGATCTGCCACCGGTATTGCCGCAGAAGAGACCATTATCTTTTTCATGGGGGAGAAAGGATTGATTAGATTGACAGAAGACGACCCCAAGCTCGGTGTTCAATTATTGTGGAAAATTTCAAAGCTTATCAGCCAGAGACTTCGGCAGACAACCGGTCTGCTCGTGGATTATATGGGATAGGCAAGCACTTTTCCATTATGTCCTCCCAATCTTTATATTTAAATTTACCCGAGCTTTAACACCTCTTTGTGAAACTATAATAAAACTCTGATTGACAGAATTCATATTTTATGATACTTGTTCAAGGTTTATAGTCCTTGAACGTAAAGGAGAAAATAATAAATAAAGATACCAAAGAAATGCTTTGCTATCTTTGATTTTATAAATTCAAAACAACAGGATTTTTTTATTATGATTTGTACTACAGTAAGAGAAGGTGACGATTGTGTATTGATGACTGCCAAGGGTTGCGGTTACAATGAAGGCCATTGCCTGCCCATAGTTGATGAATGCAACGGATGCCAGAGATGCGCTGAATTTAAAACTGGTAATTATTGTGCATCAGCACCCGACCCTTCACTTAAGTGGAAAAATGGAAACTGCAACCTTGCAACACATGTAAAAACCGTGGCAGCCAGCAAAAAACAAAAAATCAATCCAATCAAGGCATCCAAAAGAAGATAATTTTATATATAGTTGTCGTTTATATAAACTCTGTGGTTTTCCTGATGTAAAGCTACAGAGTTTATATTTTTTTACGGATAAGCCCTGTTTTTAATCTGTGTGTACCCATTTCATTGCTGTCAAACAATTATCCTTAAGAGAAAAGAATAAATTATGAATGCGATTGCAGATGAACTAAACAAAACTATCAATGGATCCAACCCCCATATTTATGAAATGTTGTCAGATATGGGAAAAGCCTTGTTTTTTCCAAAGGGGATTTTAAGCCAGAGCGCAGAAGCCAAGGTAAAAGCCGATAAAATTAATGCAACCATCGGTATTGCCAAAGAGGGAAACTCTGTTTTGAGCCTGTCTTCCATTAGCCGGTATATCAATGAAATTGAACCCGATGAGTATCTGCCCTATGCACCTTCCTTTGGAATTCCTGCCCTGAGGGAAAAATGGAAAACAAATTTATACACAAAAAATCCTTCCCTTGGAAGCCAGGCCGTAAGTCTTCCCGTGGTTACCTCGGGCATCACCCACGGGGTAAGCGTATTGTCCGACATGTGGGTGAACTCTGGGGATGTCATTGTGCTGCCCGACATGATGTGGGGCAATTACAATATGACTTTTTGTGTCCGCAATAATGCTAAAATCGTTCACTACAAAGCCTATGATGACCAGTTGACAAAATTTAATATTGATTCCTTTGAAGCCGTAATCCGTCAGCAGGCAAAAGAGAACGATAAAATTATTACCATATTAAATTTTCCACATAATCCAAGC
Organism: Desulfobacteraceae bacterium; assembly: GCA_003353855.1. Lineage (GTDB taxonomy): Bacteria > Desulfobacterota > Desulfobacteria > Desulfobacterales > Desulfobacteraceae > NBML01. Next base: position 6,652 of record PIVS01000100.1, on the reverse strand, counting down.
GGATACACCCTGAGCAAATCAGAAGCCCAAAGGGTGGCCCAGATTCTCATTGATGTTGCCCAGAAGGGTACCAATGTTGTCGCTGCCTGTGATGATGCCTATTTTGGTCTTTTTTTTGATGAAGAAACCAGCAAAGAATCGTTGTTTGCAAAGCTGGCCGGTAAAGAAAAAAGGCTATTGGCAATAAAGCTGGACGGGGCAACAAAAGAGGATTATGTATGGGGATTTCGCATTGGTTTTGTCACCTACGCAATTGCCGGAAAGAATATTGACTCTGTTCTGGAAGCATTGGAAAAGAAAACCGCCGGGTGTATCCGGGGCAATATTTCCAATTGTTCCCATCTGGGCCAGACCATTTTACTTAAATCCATGTGTGATGACAAATACGATGCTTTAAAACAGGAAAAATTCAACCTGTTAAAGAAGCGGGCTCTGAAAATGAAGCATGTCTTAAAGGACCCGAAATATGCTGGTTATTTTGATGTCTACCCCTTTAATTCAGGCTACTTTATGTGTATCCGTCTGAAAGATATCAATGCCGAGCAATTGCGGCTCCATTTGCTTGATAACTATGGTGTGGGATTGATCTCCATCGGCGAAAAAAATATTCGTGTGGCTTTTTCTTGTCTGGAAGAGAAAGATGTTAAAACTCTTTTCGATATAATTCTAAGCGGTATTAACGACCTTCGAAAAGGTTAGACATGATCTTCAGTAAGAACGCCAAGGAAACGGACATTGCGGTCGTAGGAAAATGGCTTTTCTATTTTGTTCTCATAGGGCTTATTGCAGGGTTGGGAGCCATCCTTTTTCATTATTTGTGTCATCTTGGAATGCATTATTTTCTGGATTTGATGGCAGGGTACAGACCCGGGGCTCCCGCGGGAGAACACCAGCTTTTGCCCCATACTGAAACTCCGTTCAACCGATGGATATTGCTGATCCTGCCTGCCCTGGGCGGCATTGCTTCCGGGTGGATAGTCTATACCTTTGCCCCGGAAGCCGAAGGCCACGGGACCGATGCTGCCATTGACGCCTATCACCATAAAGGCGGACATATCAGAAGCAGGATTCCCTTTATAAAAACCATTGCTTCTGCTATCACCCTGACCACTGGAGGGTCCGGGGGCAGGGAGGGTCCCATTGCACAGATCGGTGCTGGATTTGGTTCTTTTCTGGCCAGCAAGTTGAAGCTGTCTGAACGGGAGCGGCGGATCATGATGGCTGCTGGCATTGGTGCCGGAGTCGGCAGTATTTTTCGTGCCCCCCTGGCAGGTGCCTTGTTTGCCGCCGAAGTTCTTTACCGGGACCCGGATTTTGAATCGGAAGTTATCATTCCTGCCGGGATTTCCTCTGTTGTAGCCTATTGTCTTTTCTGCCTGACCTTTGGCTGGGGGTCTTTGTTTGACTCCCCGGCTTTTAAATTTCAAAATCCCCTGGAATTGGGACCCTATATGGTTCTTGCCGGTGTTCTGGCTGTGACCGGGGTATTGTATGTAAAAGTGTTTTATGGTGTGATAGACCTATTTAAAAAGCTCAAGGTTCCCAACCATATAAAACCTGCAATTGGCGGGCTTGTGACCGGCATAATCGGTTTTTTTCTGCCCTATACCCTGGCGTTCGGATATGGAATAGCCCAGGATGCCATATTCAATAAAGTTGCCATTCCCACCCTGATAGCCCTTGCAATCGGCAAAATATTCACCACCTCTTTTTCCATCGGGTCCGGCGGCAGCGGCGGGGTTTTTGGTCCTTCCATTGTTATTGGCGGTGCCATGGGGGGGGCTGTCGGCAAGCTTTTTCACATGCTCATTCCCACAATTGTAACCCATCCCGGTTCCTTTGTTATCGTAGGCATGGCCGGTTTTTTTACAGCAGTCTCCAACACCCCCATATCAACGATTATTTTTGTCAGCGAGATGACCAATTCCTATCATCTTCTGCTGCCGAGTCTCCTGGTATGTTCCCTGTGTTATTTACTGGCCAAAAAATGGACCATTTTTGAAAACCAGGTCAAGTCAAGAATTGATTCTCCGGCCCATGCAGGAGAGTTCATGATGGACATTCTCCAGACCATGAAGGTGGAGACCTTAACCCCACTGATAAAAGATGTGAGGTGTGTGAACGAAAACATGCCCTTTAGCGAATTTAAAAAAATCTTCCAGACAACAAAACAGCATTATTTCCCGGTCATGAACGGGGCTGGTGATTTTTCAGGGATTTTTTCATCCACGGATATCCGGGAGGTAATCTTTACAAGTCACCTTGAAGAGCTCGTGGTAATGAAGGATATCATGATCTCAGATATCATCACCACCTCACCCTCTGAGGATTTAAATACTGTACTTTTAAAGCTTACCCAGAAAAATATTGATGCCTTGCCCGTTGTTGACAAAAAAAATAACAGGGCCTTTTTAGGGCTGATTTACAGACGGGATATTATTTCCCACTATAATGATCATGTAAAAAAAATCAGGGATCACGAATAATAGGCGAGATTGAAACAAGATCCCTATAAACTGAGATTAGTAATTCACCTGTTTTAAAAACAAGCCCCTTGCCGGTGCTGTATTACCGGCAAGGGCTCTGTTCTGTCCCATAAAAATCCTCTTAAATTCCCTTGTAGAAGTTTTCGTTAAACCCACATCCACCAGAGTTCCCACAAGATTTCGCACCATGTTTTTTAAAAAACCAGAGGCAGATATTTTAAATATGACCAGATCATTTTCAAGGGGTTCGAGGTTTTTAAATGGTTCCACTAGAGCAAAGTAGACTTCCCGTATGGAGGAACTCCTTGGGCTGCCGGTGTTTTCAAAGGATTTAAAATCATGAATTCCTGTGATCATATCACAACATTGGTTCATCCGGTCCAGGTCAAGTTTTTTTTTTACCTGCCACAGATAGGCGGAACCAATGGCACAGGGATCGACCCGGTTTAAGATATAATAATTATATTCCTTGGATTTTGCCAGGTATTGTGCATGAAATGTCTCATTCACAACCGAACACTCCCGGATAACAATGGAAGATTTCACCAGGGAATTCACCCCTTTTTTCAATACAAGGGGGTCCATTTGGGTCTTGGCATGGAAATGGGCAACCTGGCCAAGGGCATGAACACCTGCGTCGGTTCGCCCTGAGCCGCGAATCTGGATTTTCTGGTTCAAAACATGGCTCAGAGCAAACTCCAATTCCCCCTGGATGGTCATCTCTTCCTTTTGCCGCTGCCAGCCGAAAAACAAACTGCCGTCATATTCAATAGTCAGTTTAAAACAGCGTTTCATGGTTTTCCTGATTTTTGCAGGTTTTAAGGTTTTCCACCACATGGTCATTGGCCTTAGCTATTCGCTGAGAAAGATCCATGGCAGTTTTTGGGCCCAGAATCCGGGAATAGGTTAAATACAAATTTTTATAGGCCAGGGCAATGGATGCCTGCATATTCAAGCTTTTTTGGGTCGGAAAAATAAAAACAACCTTACCTTTGTTTTTACGACGCACCATCTTTTTTTTTGCCAAAGAATCAATGAAACGGGTTATGGTGGAGGGGGTCAGATGAAGCAGGCGGCTCAACTCTTTAGGGCCTATTCCCGGTGTATCAAAAACCAGTAACAACAGCGAAGCATGGGCGGGAGACAGTTTCAACGGTTTAAACTCAACCTCGGCCAGCTTGAGCAATTGCCGGGAAAATGCATTTATGTTAAAAAATAAGCATGTTTCAAGAAAATTATGTTTGGGTTCTTTCATTGTCGACTTTTTTCTCCTGTTGTTTTGTATATGCAATTATTATTTTTTTTCTTTTATGTCAATCAATTACCCTGGGATATGGTGATATTTTTTTTTAATTTACACAAATCAATATCCTGGGTATAATGACCGGCCTTATGAGTATTAAAAATCCCCGATGGGTGGGATAAAAAGCTATGAATATAACAGGAAGCAACTAATATTATGGGAGCCTTCGGGATGAAAGGATTTAAATTTGCCGGTATCCACGCCGGGATCAAAATGAAAGGCCTTAAGGACCTTGGACTAATACTTTGTGAAAAACCGGCAACTGCAGCAGCTATGTTTACCCGGAACCTCGTAGTGGCAGCCCCGGTCATCCTTGGAAGAGAAACAATCAAAAAAGGGAAATGTCAGGCGGTATTGGTTAACTCGGGCAATGCAAATTGCTTTACAGGGAATCAGGGGCTTTTGGATGCCAGGGCAACGGCGAGCATGATAGCCCGGATCTTTGATATCCCCCAGGAGCTTGTTATGGTCTCTTCCACAGGAGTGATCGGGGCACCCCTTCCCATGGAGCGATTTAAAACAGGAATCCCCCTGTTAAAAGAAGAGATCAGCACCAATACCAATGGCCTGGAAGATTTTACCCAGGCCATTCTCACCACAGACACCTGCCAGAAGATAGTTCGCCTGAAAGGGTGTATTGATACCCCCCAGGGGTCCAAACAATTTTCTTTGATTGGGATTGCCAAAGGCTCGGGAATGATTCGGCCGGACATGGCCACCATGCTGGCCTATGTATTGACTGATGCAAACATTGATGCTGGAGATCTTCACCAGGCCCTTGCCGCGGCCAATGAAAAATCTTTTAACCGGATAACTGTGGACGGGGATACAAGCACCAATGATACCCTGCTCTGCCTTGCCAGCGGTGCCAGTGAAGCTTGTGTCAGGGATAAAGCCTCTTTGAAAGTGTTTCAGGATCTGCTTGAAACCGTCTGCTTTCGTCTGGGTAAAATGATTGTCAAGGACGGGGAGGGTGCCACCAAGGTGATCCAGATCACCGTAAGGGGAGCCAGTACGCAAGAAGACGCCTTTAAGGCCTCGGAGGCCATTGCCCATTCCAACCTGGTTAAGACAGCCATTTACGGGGAAGATCCCAATTGGGGGAGAATAACGGCTGCTGCCGGCCGCTCAGGTGCCGTTGTTGATCCTGATAAAGTGGATCTGTATTTTGGATCCATCCCCTTGGTTCTCAGCGGGTGCTGGCTGGGCCTTGACGCAGAAAAAAAAGCCGCCCGGATCATGAAAGATTCTGAGATTAATATCATCCTTGATTTAAACCTGGGGGATAAAACAGATAGTTTTTTGTTTTGTGACCTTAGTGAAAATTATGTTAAAATTAACGCAGATTACAGGTCTTAAATATGCGGTTACAAAAATTTATAGCCCACGCCGGGATCTGCTCCAGGCGTAAAGCAGAAAACTTTATTCTGGAGGGACGGGTAAAGGTTAATGGACAAATAGTCACCGCCCTGGGCACCAAGGTTGATCCTGAAAAAGATCAGGTATTTTTTGACAATAAGCGGGTCAGCCCGCCCAAAGCCTCTGTTGCCTACATCTATATTGCCGTTAACAAACCCTGTGGGGTCATTACCTCCTGCTCCCAGAAAAATGCCAGGATCATCCTGGATCTGGTGCCCATTAAAAAACGGGTATACCCAATTGGCCGCCTGGACAAGGATTCTGTAGGCCTTGTCCTGCTAACCGATGACGGAGAACTCCATAATAGACTCTCCCATCCCTCCCATAATCATGAAAAAGAATATCTGGTTAAAACCCTTTACCCTCTTCCAGATAAGGCTTTAAAAGTCATGGCAGAGGGTATGGTTATTGAAGGGGTCAAAACCAGAAAGGCAAAAGTTGAGCGTATCTCTGAAAACCAATTTTCGATAATTCTGAAACAGGGCCGAAATCGTCAGATCCGGAAAATGGTGGGGCAAACCAGCAACAAGGTTGATACGCTCAAACGGGTCCGAATGGCAAATATCAACCTTGGCGATTTAAAAGAAGGTGGCTGGCGTTATCTGACAGCCCGGGAAATAAAGGGTCTATCCCAATGACCTGAGGCCGATACTTTTTTTAATTTTATCCAGAAAGGGAGCTGAAAACCCCCTGGCCTTGACAGCTCCGGCCTGGAGTATTGCCTCGATGTCCGAAGGATTCCGGATAAGTTCATCGTAACGGTTTCTGGGCTCTTTGAGTATTTCATTGATATATTCAAACAACTCGTGTTTCATGGTTCCCCAGGCAATGCCCTGGCGGTAGCGCTGGGCCATGGCCTTTGTTTCAGATTGTGTGGCAAAGGCCTTGTAAAGGGAAAACAGGGTACAGGTGGCAGGATCTTTGGGCTCATCAGGCCCCAGGGAATTGGTGGCAATTTTCATGATCATTTTTCTTAAGCCTTTCTCAGTATCAAACAAGGGAATGAAATTGTTATAGCTCTTGCTCATTTTTCTTCCGTCCAGCCCGGACAAAACTGCCGATGATTCATCCACAACCACCTCGGGCAGAATGAACAATTTTTTATATTGATAATTAAAACGGCCTGCAATGTCCCTTGTCATCTCAAGGTGCTGAACCTGATCTTTACCTACGGGTACTTTTCTGGCATTAAACATGAGAATATCGGCTGCCATGAGAACCGGATAAGAAAACAAGCCCATGGTGATTCCCTTGTCAGGATCCCTGTTTTTATCTGCTTCATTTTCCTGGACAGCTGCTTTATAGGCGTGGGCCCTGTTCATCAACCCCTTGGCTGTCAAACAGGTTAATATCCATGTTAATTCCGGGATTTCAGGAATATCTGACTGGCGGTAAAAAACACAGTTTTCATAATCCAATCCCAGGGCAATCCAGGCAGCTGCAA
>PIVS01001097.1 GCA_003353855.1 Desulfobacteraceae bacterium | reverse complement strand
GGGTGGCTCTACCTTTGGTTTGCCATAGGATGCTTTGTCGTTGCCATATATTTGTGCATGAGCAGGTTCGCCACCAAGCGGTTTGGTACCGGAAAACCTGATTTTTCCACCTGGGTCTGTCTGGGAATGATATTTACGGCATCCACAGGTTCCAGCCTGATATACTGGGGCAGCATTGAATGGGCATACTACTTTACCTCTCCTCCCTATGGCGCAGCCGTCGGCAGCCGAGAAGCTGCGGAATGGGCCTTGCAACACCCATCATGTCTGCAGCCCTGGCAAAAATATTCGGGCTGACCTATCCTGGAAATATGGGTCTGGATGCTGCCGTGGTCGTTACCTTGACAGGGGTGGGGTGGTCAGAGTTGGCTAATAATTAACATATATAGTAGGTTGATTATTAAGCGGTTGCAGGTACGAGGGTTTTCGTATTTATGGCCGCTGATAAAAATAGAATACTTTGTACTGATTAAAGATAGATCAATTAATATAATAAGGAGGGTCATTTTATTAGGGTGCGGCTCTTTTGCAACGCCCTCTAAAAAATCTAATATTCATCGAATTTCTCCCTTCTGTTGATATTACTTGCTGATTTTTAAGTGACAGCGCCCGGTAAAAAGATGTTGAAGCGTTGTGGGCGGGACTTTACCGTTGGCATAACATTTCTGATGATTACGCTTATATTCACAGGCTTCATGGAAGTCCCAGTACTCGTCAAAATCGTTGCTACTACGTAGTGCACGCAGGCGTAGTACGGC
>PIVS01001096.1 GCA_003353855.1 Desulfobacteraceae bacterium | reverse complement strand
AAGCTGAACCGGCTGTTTTCCTATTCTAGACATATTTTACTCCTGTCCTACCATACGTTACAAAGAATTTCACCGCCGACGTTCGCTTCGATAGCCTGTTTGTCCGTCATCAACCCCTTTGAAGTTGAAACGATGGAAATACCCAGACCGTTTAAAACCGGCTTAATCTGTTTTGCTTTGTTGTAAACCCTGCAGGAAGGTTTACTAACTCTGTCAATGCCATAAATTGTGGGTTCGCCTTCAGAAACATATTTTAGATAGACACGCAGGACTCCCTGCGTCTCATTCTCAAGAAATTTGAAATCTTTAATATATCCTTGCTCTTTAAGCACCCGCACCATTTCAACTTTGATCGTTGATCCGGGGATATCCACTTTAGCAAGATTAGCTTTCCCACCATTTCTTATGGTGGTTAGCATGTCTGCAATTGGATCACTAATTGCCATTTTTAATCTCCTTAAAATACACTGGTAATAAAATTTATTCAGAATCTATTTGGTTTTACCAACTTGATTTGGTAACTCCGGGTAGTTTGCCTTCAGAAGCAAGTGTCCGGAAACAAATTCTGCAAATACCAGCTTTTCTGATAAATCCTCTTGGTCTACCGCATAGGGGGCATCTGTTATACGCACGTACAGCAAATTTTGGTGTTCTTCCCGCTTTTGCGATTAAAGATTTTTTAGCCAAGCTTTCCTCCTTAACATCCTAATTTTTGAAGGGCATTCCCAGAAGTTTCAGGAAAACTTTGCCTTCTTCGTC
>PIVS01001095.1 GCA_003353855.1 Desulfobacteraceae bacterium | reverse complement strand
TTACCACAGAATTTCCCATGGAACAATACCTTCGGGACAGCAAGATCACCAGCATCTACGAGGGGACAAGCGGTATTCAGTCCATGGATCTTTTGGGGCGGAAACTGGGAATGAAAAACGGAAAGTGTTTCATGGATTTTATGGGGGAAATTCAGAAAACCATTGACCAGGCCCGGGAATTTAACCAGATCAAAGACCTGGCAGACAAGCTTGAAAATACTGTCAAAAAGGCAGGTGACGTGGCCTTGCATTTGGGCACCCTGGCCATGAGCCCCAATGTGATGACCGCCTTTTCTTTTTCCCACCCCTTTTTGATTGCCCTTGGGGATGTCTGCATGGGATGGATGCTTTTGCAACGGGCCATCAAATCAATTTCCCAGTTAGAAAAGCAGTATGGCAGCCTTGAGCCGACAGAGCGGGAAAAAATGGCCCAAGACAATAAAAAAATAGCATTTTATGAAGGCCAGCTCCGTACAGTCCAGTTTTTCATCAATTCAGAGCTGCCCGTTACCATGGGGAAATTTGATGCCATTGCAGTTGGCGATGATGCTGCCGTGGAAATTTTAGACGATTCTTTTTAAAATTTTTAGAATATCAAGGAATCGTTACAAAATAACTTGATCTAAATTGTTTCCAAAACCCCTTAAAAGACAGGGGATTTTGAAAACAAAAGTTCAAGTAATTTTGGAGCCGCTCCTAAGAGGTTAGAAATGGTGAATTCAACAAAACTGGAAGCCCGGAAAAATAAAATTCTGAGAG
>PIVS01001094.1 GCA_003353855.1 Desulfobacteraceae bacterium | reverse complement strand
ATTTAAATCAATAGCTGAATCAGTACCTGAATTAAAAGCTAATCATTTTTCTTACAAAGGTGAAACTGACATGGAACATTTCAAAGGGCTTCAAAGGATTCTTTTTGCATTGATAATACTTCCCGTTCAGAGGTTCCTGGCAGGGAACAACCAGAATTCAGTCAAATCTCAATGGACTTCAAGGAAAATCTTAGCCTTTTTGTGGATTAGCCTGGCAGTTTCCGTTTTTATAAGCGGTATAACAGGACAGGCATGGGCGGCTTGTGATTACAATTATAATTTTCCAGTAAGCGTGAAACAAGGTACTACCGTTACCGGATCACTTTATGATGATATCGTGCCACTCGGTGGCAGATTTGAGGCGACTATTACTGATGGATCAGATACGTTTCTCTTGAACATAGGAGGGAGTGGTCGCCCCGATTATAATTACATTGTAGCACCCTATGAAAGCTTTACTCTAAAAGTGGCAGCATTGGGCGTTGGAGAGCCTGGACTAAGAACAGGGACCGTGACTATAAAAGCCTTCTTAGGTGATGGAGCTGGGGGTTATTGGTACGTGAATACCTGGTGCTATAATTTATCAGCCACAGTGGTCTCTGTGGATACCCCCAATTTATCTGTTACAGGATTAAACGCCATGCTACCCTTGGGACAGAGTGGAGAGGGCACCGTCCAATTAAAAAACCAAGGTTCCTTACCTTTAACCATCAACAGCATGAAACTATCGGGGACAGACAAAAACCGGTTTGAACTGGTA
>PIVS01000571.1 GCA_003353855.1 Desulfobacteraceae bacterium | reverse complement strand
TCATCCAGAAATACCGTTCCCCCGTCGGCAGCTTCGAACAGGCCGGCCCTGTCCTTGGTGGCACCGGTAAATGCCCCTTTTTTATATCCAAATAATTCACTTTCCAAAAGGGTTTCCGGGATGGCGGAACAATTCTGGGCCAAAAAGGGTTTTTTCCTGCGGGTACTTCGCTTATGGAGCCTTTCTGCAACCAATTCCTTTCCCGTACCGCTTTCTCCTGTGATCAACACATGGAAATCCGTGTCTGCATAACTTTTAACAAGACCCATGCTTTTTTGGAAACTATTACTCTGACCAATTATAATGCTTTCTTTTTGTATCCGGGAAAGGGCAGATTTCAGATGGAGGGCTTTCTTTTTTTCAGTGGCAAACAAAATGGCATTGCTCATGGCAATGGAGCAGATATCCACAAGATTCTGCATGGGTTCCAGATATTCCGTATCCAGATTCAACCGGGTTTTACCCGATGCGGTGTCGATAATCTGTACGGCACCGTAAACCTCTTCTTCCCTCAAAAACAATGGGAAACAAAGAATTTGGCTGCTTTTCACAACAAATTCAGCTTCAACTTCCCTATAATGACGGAGATCACTCTTGGTCTCTGCAACCGTCATCTTTTTATTCTCTATCACCCATCCCACAATACTGGGTGTGGAGCTTTCCAGCACCACGCCTTTTATGTTCTCACTCTCAGCACCGGCTGCTTCAACACAGACATAGGTATCTTTTTTTTGTATCCAGATGGATCCCCTTCTTACATTCTGCATCTTTATCAGAGAGTTTAAAAACTTTTCCTGCAGGGCTTCGGGATCAAGCTCCTTAAATAATTCAATATCGGGTCTGGGCATTGGCACCTCGTGTTACTAATTACATATAACCATTATGGTCAAATACAAACACTGCCTGTCAAATAAAATCGCCATTACGGCTCTCACATCATTCTCATTGAGTCGTAATGAAATATATCGAATAATTTCAATAAGATCAAACAATATCTTGTCACCCTGGCATAAAATATGAAGCAATGAAGTTTAAATAACCATACCAAAGCCGGTTTCAACTGAAATTAAAGGAGTGCACCATGGAACAAAAAATTCTGCCGGGTCTGAACCTGATGCTCGAATTTGTCCTGGATGATATAAAACAATCCATAGTTAAAAAACAGGTCCGGGTTCTGGCCAGAAATGACAGATACCTGACTGCTGAATTCACCTCAACAGAACATCATGACAATTTAGGCCCCTATCTATTTTTTAACAAACCATATGTCTAACCTGCAATTATCGGCTACATTAAAGAATAGGGATCCACGTCAATTGCAATGGATACGTTTTTAATAGCTTTTATTGCAGGATGGGTTTTCATTGAATTCACCAGGCGGCTGATATGTATGGAAGAAGGACTCTTGATCAGAATCTGCCACCGGAACCGGGAAGAGATTCTATGGATACTGGCCTCTATGGGGCCAAGAACCTGCACGGTCTCTCCTATTTCAGGGGCAGCGGATAACAACTGCTTTATAACATCTGCCACCAGCTCCACGTGCCGGGCAACCTTTTTTTCATCCTTGCCTGAAATTTTCAATTGAATCATCCGCGTAAAAGGCGGGTACATCAAAGCCTTCCTGAAAGGAGCTTCATGATCAAAAAAATCCATATAATCCTGACACCTGGCTGCTTCTATGGCAAAATGTTCGGGATTATATGTCTGCATGATCACCCTCCCCGGTTCCTGCCCACGGCCCGCCCTTCCCGCCACCTGGGCCAATAGCTGAAAGGTCCTCTCCCCGGCCCTGAAATCCGGCAGACTTAAGCTGAGGTCGGCACAGACCACCCCCACCAGGGTGATGGAGGGAAAATCATGGCCCTTGGCCAGCATCTGGGTTCCCACAATAATATCAACGGTCCGGTTTCTAATACTTTTCAGCAGTTTTAAGATACTCCCCTTTTTACTGGTGGAGTCCTGATCTATCCTTGCCAGACGGGCATCGGGAAACATGGACTTTAGCATGGTCTCAATTTTTTCCGTACCAAACCCGAAATTTTGAATTTTTCTGGACTTGCATTCGGGGCAGGCTGTTGTGACAGGAAGGGTATGCCCGCAAAGATGGCATTTATAACAGGCCTGCCCCCTGTGAAAGGTCATGGTCACATCACAAAATTTACAATTAAGGGACTTGCCGCAATCCTTGCAGGCCGGGAATGTAGCAAATCCCCTCCTGTTCAAAAAAATCAATGCCTGGTTGCCTTTTTCAAGACAGGCCCGAATCTGAATTGCAAGTTCCGGGGTGATAATCTTTTCAGTCCCCCTGAAATCCTTGTATTTTTTTAAGTCCACCAGGGTGATCTCAGGCAGGGGATTCCGGTTGACCCGTTTTTCAAGGGTCAGCTGGGTAAATTTATTTTCCCTCACATTCTGATAGGATTGAACAGATGGGGTGGCAGACCCCAGAACAACCGGGCAGTCATGCATCTTGCCCCGGACAACGGCAAGATCCCTGGCATTATATCGCAGCCCTGTTTCCTGCTTATAGGAGGTGTCATGTTCTTCATCCACAATAATCACCCCGATATCTTCGACGGGTGAAAATATGGCGGACCTTGCCCCGATCACAATACTCACTTTTCCAAGTGCCAGTTTGCGCCATTGATCCAAACGCTCCCCATGGGTGAGCATGGAGTGAATCACGGCTATTTTCTCCCCAAACCGGGCGCGAAATCTCCGTTCGGTCTGGGAAATCAGGGCGATCTCCGGCACCAGGACAATGGCAGTTTTGCCCGATTCAACCGCATCTGCCGTAAGGCGCATATAAACCTCGGTCTTACCTGACCCCGTGACTCCGGTCAACAGATAGGGAATAAATCCCTTTTCTCTGTTCTCCCTGACGGTTTCAATCAGGGCTGCCTGCTCCCGGGTTAGTTTTGGCGGGGTATCCGGCTCCACCGGGTCCCCCAGGGGGTCCCGAAAAACCTGGCGCTGGATAATTCCGATATAACCTGCTTCGGCCAGGGGAGATATCAGCTTTGCAGCCGTGGGCACATGGGTCTTGAGACTTGTCAGGGAAATTTCCTGTTTTTCCCTGACAAGGCCTAAAATCTGTTGGCGTTTTTGGGAAAGCCGAATATTCTTTTTAGGGAC
>PIVS01001093.1 GCA_003353855.1 Desulfobacteraceae bacterium | reverse complement strand
TCGGGTTTGCAGCCGCTTTTGCAAAGGGGAACATTCCAGCGAAGAATGAATGGTCTCGTGGTAATGGGCAAGCCAGATTTTAAAAGCCATGTTAGCCTGTTCAACGGTTTTGAGCTTGTTACAAAGAAACTGATCTCTTACGGTTCTGAAGAAACGTTCGACTTTCCCCCGGCCCTGGGGCCTGTACGGCGGGGTATGGACCAGATCAATACCGTTCCTGGCACAAATGATTCTCAGATGCCGACTGACATAGGCGGCCCCATTATCAACATAAAAGCGCTGGGGAATGCCAAAACGTTTGACTCCCCCCATAAGATCGTAAATCAAAGGGCTCTACCGATTCGGTTAAATAAAACCTGCCGTGAACAATATACCGGCTGCAGTCATCTATAATCACGTGCAGGTAGGTTTTTCTTTTCTTTTTGCCATGGTACAATTTGGGACCGTGAAGGAAGTCTGCAGACCACAATTGCCCAAAGTGCTCAAAGGCAAAGGGCCTTGCATTTTGCTCCGGATGGATATGGGGATCCCGCTGCAGATTATTCGCTTTAGCAAACCTGTAAAGGCCTGACCGGCTGGGTTTTCTGCCGTTCCATATCCCGATTTTAGCAAAGAGGCTTTTTCAAGCATCTTTCCCATAGTCAGGTCATTCGCATCCCGGTGTAAAAATGGGCTTATAAGCCCCTAGCGCCACAGCGCTATGTCTAAAATTTTATCATTGTCTTCTTGCATTCGACCTCCGTTGTTTAAAGTTAAAAAAC
>PIVS01000570.1 GCA_003353855.1 Desulfobacteraceae bacterium | reverse complement strand
AGAAAGCAGATTTGGAAGAGCAGGAAATGGAATACCTGTATTCAGACAAGGACGCCTATTGTTTTATGAACACCTCAAACTATGAACAGATTTTTTTAACCAAGGAACAATTAGGGGATACGACAGATCTATTAAAAGACAACACTGTTTGTACTGTTCTTCTCCACAATGGCCAGGCCATCGGGGTTACTCTTCCCAACTTTATTAATCTTCAGGTGACCATAGCTGAGCCATGGGCAAAAGGAGATACCGCAACCGGAAGTACAAAACCGGCAACCCTTGAAACAGGATTTGAAGTTCAGGTTCCCCCATTTATTGATGAGGGACAGATGGTTAAAGTTGACACAAGAACAAGGGAATATGTTGAAAGGGCTAATGAATAATCCCATACAACCAATTTCTTCCATTAAAACTGATTCATCCATTAAAAAAATTTTGGTGGTAGATGATGAAAGCAGTCTCAGACTCGTTCTGGCCAAGGCACTTTGCCGGTCTGGGTATTTTTGTGAGCAGGCCCAGGATGCAACCGAGGCGTTGGAGATGATCAAGGCCCATCAAACCCAGCCCTTTGATCTGGTAATATCCGATATTTCCATGCCCGGAATGGATGGGATAACCTTGCTGAAAACTGTTAAATCCTTGTTTCCGGACATCGATTTTATAATTATGACAGGCTATGCTTCCGATTATTCCTATGTGGATATAATGGATGCAGGTGCATCGGATTATATGAGCAAACCCTTCAATATCAGCTCTACTTTGGCAAGAATTTCTCGAATTGCCAGGGAAAAAACAACCCTGATCAATTTGAAAAAGACAAACCATCAATTGTGCACTGCCATTGAAAGGTCCAACCATCTGGCAATGGTGGCCAAAGATGCCTCCCGGGCCAAGACATTTTTTCTGGCCTCCATGAGCCATGAGATCAGAACACCCTTAAACGGGATTGTGGGGTATACGGACATGCTCATGGATACCCCTTTAAATACAGAACAAACCTCATTTTTGAAAAATGCAAGGCTATCTTGCGATACGCTATTGTCCGTGGTCAATGATATTTTGGATTTTTCCAAGGTGGAATCTGGTAAGCTTTCCCTGGAATCCATTGAATTTGATCCAGAAGTGCTTTGTTTCGACACCATTGATGTGGTCAGACCCCAGGTGGATGAATCAAAAGTTGAATTAGCCTGTTCTATTTCCGATAGGGTTCCGGGAAGGATCAAGGGTGATCCCCACAGGTTTCGCCAGGTGCTGTTAAATCTCTTGGGTAATGCTATAAAATTTACCCAGGCCGGATCCATTACCCTGGCACTGGATGCCAAGGTAACAGACCCGGAAACAGTTGAGCTTACAGCCAGTATTTCCGATACAGGTATCGGCATTGCTTCCACTGAACTTGCGACTATTTTTAAACCATTTATCCAGTCGGAGGAGGATATTACCAACCGTTATGGTGGAACCGGCCTCGGGCTTGCCATCAGTAAAAATATTGCCAAACAAATGGACGGAGATCTATGGGTGGAATCCGAAAAATCCAGTGGATCAATATTTTATTTTACGGCCACCCTGGCCAAGGGAGAAATCAGAAATCGGGATCGGGTCAGGCCTGTCGGGCTGAAGGGAAAGCGGGTTCTTGTCAGTACCACAACCCAAGATACCTTTGAGCTTTTGAACCATGAACTATTGCAAGCCGGTATGTTGGTACACCATGAGTCCTGGGACAATCTTCCCTTGTTTTTAAACACCAGGGAAGTCCGGAATTTCGATCTGGGAATTATCGATTTTGGGAAGTCAATAAAACCGGATTCCAATGATCTTTCAACCGTTCTTTCAACCATTCTGGGAAACATATCTCCAAAAAAATTTTCCTTTGAATGGATCGCCTGCTCGGTGCCCTTCCCTGGGATTGCAAAAGGGTTTAAAACAGCTGGGTTTAAGGGGTTTTTAGGAAAACCTGTCCGGAAACAGACACTATTGGAAATGACAGCCTATGTCATGGGAATGGCCAAGATCCCGGACAAGGAAAAAACATCCGGTGAATTGCTGACAATTCATTCCCTTGTTGAAAACCAAAAATATGCAGTGTCCATCCTCCTGGTGGAAGATAATCCGGTCAACCAGAAAATGACCAGTCTGTTACTGGCAAAGGCCGGGTATACCGTTAAAATTGCGGGAAATGGAAAAGAAGCCCTGGAGTTGTTCAAGAGCACAAAAGAGGAGTATGACCTGATATTAATGGACATCAATATGCCGGAAATGGATGGAATTGAAGCCACCAGGCAGATTCGGTCCCATGAACTCAAATTCAAACCCGGAACCCGGATACCAATCCTTGCGCTCACCGCCAATGTAATGAATGATTTTAAGCAAAAATGCCTTGGTGCCGGAATGGATGACTTTCTGACCAAACCCATCAAGCGGGACCAGGTATTTGAAGCTTTGCAAAACTGGTCCCACCCTTAAACATATTTAACGCTTAAACCGCAGGATCCTGGGGAGCTTTTTCCTTATGCTTGCATTTTTTGTTGGGACATTTTAAAAATTTACCATCCCGTTTAGTCTCCTTTTCCACCAGAAAAACCGAATCACAATCCGGGCACTTTTGATTTACCGGCCTATCCCATGAGGCAAAAGTACAGTCCGGATATTTAGAGCAGCCATAGAAAACTTTTCCTCTTTTGGATTTTTTTTCAACAATAGTCCCCTCACACCCGGGTTCAAAACAGTTAACCCCGGTATCTGTATTGGAATGTTCCTGGCCTACCGACTCGGTGTGCTTACAATCAGGATATCCGGTACAGGCAAGAAAAAATCCAAATCGCCCCTCTTTTTGAACCATGGGTTCTTTGCATTTGGGGCAGTCTTTGACCGGGGTATTGTCTTCAAATTTTTCGACAATTGAAATATTGCCTTTTTCATCCCGAAGATAATTACTGGTAAAAGAACAATCTGGATATCCGGTGCAGGCAAGGAAATGTCCATTCCGGCCAATTTTGATATTTACATCTTTCTTACATAAAGGGCATTTAATATCGGTTGCAACACCAACCCCCTTGACGCTGACCATATTTTCACCGGCATCATCCAAAGTCTTTTTAAAATCATCATAAAACTTTGTCAAAAGCTCAACTTCATTAAGCTTGCCGG
>PIVS01000569.1 GCA_003353855.1 Desulfobacteraceae bacterium | reverse complement strand
AGTGCGGTAGACTGCTGTCTACACGAAGCCCGGTGGTTAATAACTGCCGGGCTTCACTTGTCTTATGCAGGTAAAATATCGTGGCATTTTTTGGGGATCAGAACACGCCAATCTACAATCAGTTCTAAGGTCTAAAACTTCAGTTGACCCATAGGTATTGATTGTAATTGCTTTCATTTTTCTATCCCTTCTGAAAATTTACGTTCAAAAAAACGAGTACAAAACCGGGACCATGATAAACCTTCATGCCCTTGGAAATAAGGCAACCCTTCCGATCCAGACCCATAACGGTAAAATACGGATCACACTCCCCAATATGATAGACCACCTGCAGCAGCATCCCACCATAGGCAAGCGCTGTGAACAAGATCAAAAATGATGTGGCACTCATTATAAAATTTCAGGGTTCTCTCTGATCAACTCTTCATAACGAAGCTGTGGGCTGTTTTTTATTCTGGATAAAAACTACTTCTTATAATGATAAAATCTACGGCATAATAGCTCTTTGACAGCGTCCTTCAATACAGGAGAATCTTTCGTCGCTGCAAAAAGATCATCTCTATGTACCATATGCAAAATGGAAGGTTTGATCTGGCTGGTTCCTGTCCCGGCGTAATCAACATTGATGGAGATTTCATCCTGACTTACCAAAGGAACAGGCCGGAAATCTGCAGGGTTTACAGTTCAGACAAAGACCGCCGTGGCTCAGTCTGGCAAGATCCCGTGCACCGGGTGTCTCTCCGGCCATAAGCCGTGGCAGTATCAGATCAAAAATAGTGATCTTATGGTAGAGACCACAGGCAGGAAGGCCCATGATGGGGGTGTTCTTGTGATAACCCAAAAGAAACATGGCTCCCGGAAGCACGGCTGCGGAGTAGTGGATTTTTTCAAATCCCGAATCTTCGATCCCGGCTTTTGTCACATCGTCGGGATCAACAGACATGCCGCCTGTGGTAATGATCAGATCCGTGTCTTTTTCCAGGTATTTTCTGATCTGATCGCTGATCATCCCCCGGTCATCCGGAAGGATGATGGATTCTTCAAGGGTTGCGCCCAGCGCGGTTGTTTTTTGTTTAACAATGGTATGAAATTTGTCTTTGATCAGCCCCTTATATACTTCGTTTCCGGTGATGATCAACCTGACTTTCAGTGGATTAAAAACTTTTACACTGAAAATAGGGTAATTTTTATTTGCATAGTTTACAGCATTTTCAAGATCATTTTTGTTGATCACAAGGGGGATTGCCCGGGTGGCCGCAAGACTCTGATTTACTTCCACACTGGTATGGGTATGGATGGAGGCGCACATCACATCTTGAAACATATTGAACTCTTCCAGGGCCTTAATATTGGCTTTGAAGAGTCCGGGATATGCTGCCCGAAGTTCGAGTTTTCCTTCGGAAGGAGATCCTGAAAAACTAACGCCCGGACCTGACAGAGCGGATGCAAGCTGGGCAACAGCATCATCTTCGTGAATTTGTTCATCGGTTAAATCAAGGACATAGAGGTTGTTCTTTCCCATTCGCATTAAGCGGCACAAATCCCCGGATGTTACTTTATGCCCTTTTCTGAATACAGGTCCTTTAGACTTTCCCGGTATTATCTGGGTCATGTCATGGGCAAGGGTGGTACCGACTGCCTGTTCAACCGGTATGGTTCTAAACGGTAAATCCTTTGTGTTTTTTCCCATTTTCTCTTCCTTGTTTTGTGATGGGTTGATAATAGGTTCCCAATGCGCGGGGTCTGCAAAGGATTTGATCATTCTTCATAACTTCCCGTTTGTCTCTGACGACCTGTCCGCATTTTTCGCAGACAGCCTTGAATCGGGTCGGTCCGGGCATGGCAGAGGCGCTGACATCCACCTTTACTTGTTCAATCGTAAATAAGTCCTCAAGATCCATTCTCTTGTACGCAGCAAGTTGTTGCTGGTTTTTGTCCGCTATTTCAGGCGCATATTTTTCAGCAAGGGTTCTTGATTTTTCCGTGGATACAATCCTGAAGGCCAACCCTGTCTTAATATTGACAAAGGTGGCCGCCATGATGCCGTTATCCACAAATTTCAAGGACCGTCTGCCCAATTTGGCACCGGTGACAAAAGAAATGGCGTCGGTGGCGCACCTGTCCATTTCTACATAGACAATCAGCTTTTTTATTTGCGGCAACTGACTTGGATTATCCAAACCGATAAGACGGCACCCTTCCATTGCCATGCGTACAACCACAACCTGTCCGGGACAAAGATGACCATGGGAGGCAGCAGATCCTTTTAACAGAGTTTCAAAATCTTCCATTGATTCTTTCCGATTTATTTGTCCATTGTTGAAAGTTATAATCGAACCTTATGTTAAGCTTACCATAAGGTCAAGGGGCTAACTGCTTTTTTTAAAATAAAAAAAATTACAGCGCTTTGAAATCCTTAAAAAGGTGTACACAAAATATAAAAGATTGTATAAATTACCAGTGAATTGACACCCAGAGACATCTAAAAAGGATTCAGATGAAACTTAAGACCAACCAGTTACTTGTTAATGATGAAGGCGGTATCATCATGGGTACGGGGCGAATGCTCATTCTTGAATCAATAGATCAGACAGGCTCAATCAACCAAACAGCCAAAGAATTGAAAATGGCCTACAAAACCGTCTGGAGCAAGATTAAATCAACGGAAAAAAATTTTGGAAAGCCCGTGGTTATAGCCGATAAAAAAAAAGGAACCCGGCTGACCCGGGACGGTAACATACTACTCGAAAGATATCGGAAATTAAAAAAACAATGCATTCAGGCGGATGATGCTATTTTCGAGGATATCTTTTTAGATTTTTCATAAAATTTAGATTCAACTTATTATACAGGTACTTCTTTTGTTTTTGTTCTTTTTTTTAATATAAATTAGATAGTGCCCGACCGGGAACCCTACTTTTTTAAAAAAAAAGGCTCATGTTGCGTTTCGGGGTCTTTTGGAATTTGGTGAAAAAAAACAAGCTTTGACTTGCATTACGGATCCTTATGATGATAGATATCCGCCCTACTATTAACTGGTTACACTCGGATCGGAGCGGATGAAGGTAAACATAAAGACCCTGATAGATGATGTACAATGTTATGAAACTGTTCGCGAACTGCGTTGGCCAGAAGGGCGTAAGTGTCCGTT
>PIVS01001092.1 GCA_003353855.1 Desulfobacteraceae bacterium | reverse complement strand
ATCAAAAATAGCAATGATGGTGCGAAATGTGTTGGATGAATTAAAAGAAACAAAAAAATGACTGTTTGAATTAGATAACAAGTGCTTCTCCCATTATCAGATCGAGCATGGAGTTTATGACCCTCTCAGACAATTTATGAGCCTTTTGTACCAGGGCAATAGTCCGGCACTAAGGAAGGTCAATTGACCAGGAAGGATATCCTTCCTGGTCAATTGTAAAAGAGAGTGTCTATTTTTCCTGGTCCAGACCAAAGGCGGTGTGCAGGGTTCTAACAGCAAGTTCCGCATACTTGGACAGGATGACGCAGGAGATCCGGATCTCTGAAGTGGAGATCAAACGGATATTAATATTTTCCGAGGCAAGGGCTTCAAACATGATGGCAGCAACACCGGAATGGCTTTTCATCCCCAAGCCGATCACAGAAACCTTTGCAATTTCCGTGGCTGTCAGCACTTCCTCTGCATTGATTTCTTTGGCCACGGTTTCAGATATCTCCTTGGCCCGTTCAAAGTCATCTTTGGTTACCGTGAAGGTCAGGTCGGTTTCCCCGCCGGAGCGGGTGTTCTGGATGATCATATCCACCATGATTTCCGCTTTGGCCAGGGGGCCGAATATCTTTGCAGATACACCGGGTTGATCCGGCACCCGTTTCAGGGTGATCCTTGCTTCATTCATATCACAGGTAATGCCCGATACGATGGCACTTTCCATATCAGCACTTTCATTGATTACCATTGTTCCCTCCTCCTCATTGAATGATGA
>PIVS01001091.1 GCA_003353855.1 Desulfobacteraceae bacterium | reverse complement strand
CCCTGACCCTGACGCTTCTTATTGCTACGGACTGGGTAAGCATGGTAAGCACGTCTTCGATCGCTCGGGATCCGGAGGCGCCTCCACGCTCTTGCGAACCTGCGCCAACGCAAGTCAGTCCGATACGACAGGCGTCCTGCTGATCGCCGGGGGCGGGGGCGGCGGTCAAGCGGGCCTGGCATTTGCGAGAGGGAGGAACGGTCACGGCGGTGGATCGGCCTATTCCACGACGAGCGATTCTTGTCCGCCTGACTGCGTGAATCCAGACAATGACGGCGGCGGCGGTGGCGGCGGTGGCGGCGGCCAAGGGGGAGGAGGAGGCGATTCGGTATGCTCCATGGGTTATGGTATTGGGCACGGCGGCATCGGGGGCCGAGGTGGAAGAGCTGTGAAGATAAGCCCGAAGGGGTGGTGGCAGGGCGATCCCCTCGTGGAGGGCATTGTAGGCGAGGGAGGGGGTAACACAAGTAATAATTGTCAGAGCACTGGAGCCGGAGGTGGTGGCTACGGTGGCGGTGGGGTCGGGCACGGCGGCGGCGGCGGCGGCAGTTACGCGGCCAGGTCGACAAGGGCGAACGCTTTCACCGACACATCTTACGCAAAGGTTTCCGAAAAGGGCGCCCTCGTGTTCATATTTCCTCTGTGCGCAATAATACCCGACCCGAATTGTGAATGCGGCATTCTCAAAGGCAACGCATGCTGCGCAGCTTCGTGTGGAACGTGTGGCGGAAGCGGCTGCAGCAAGAGAGACGGCGGCGCAGACGC
>PIVS01000099.1 GCA_003353855.1 Desulfobacteraceae bacterium | reverse complement strand
ACCCGGGGCGGACAAAGCCTTTTTCAGGAAAAATTGCATGGCAGACCCCGTTGTTTCCGATGTCAAAAAAATCACGTATCCCCTGGCGCTTTGCCCATTGTCGAAGTATTTTCCCCTGCATGGCAGTTTTGGAATCCTTGGCAGGGGTGACATGGTCAATCACGGCCTTGATTTTTTCCGGGTCAAACACCCGGTCTTTCCCCCGGGCAACAAGATCCTGGATGGCCGTGGGCGTTGTAATTTCATGGCAGAAGACCCTGTCCAGTTTTAATACACAGACATCACCAAAGGGTTCATCCACAAGGTGGGCCTCAAAAATTTTTTCCGCAATTGTTTTTCCCATAATTCACTCCGCTATTATATGTTTTTCCATCAAAACAATCTTCACCATCCGCAGGGGTGACCACCCAATAGGCCTGAAAAACTGTGTCCGATACATTCTGAATCACATGGGGAATCTGTGAAAAAAAAGAGATGGAATCACCGGCATGGATATCGTATGTTTCTTCCCGGTAAACCAGCTGGGCACTGCCTGAAATGATAATCCCCAACTCCCGTCCAAGATGGCCGTCACCTGAATCACCCCTTTTTTGGCCCGGGGCCAGCTCCAGAAAAAAAGCACTGAAAGAATGACTTCCCTTTACCTGGCTTTCGCCGCAGAGCTTTTCATACTTAAACCCCTTGCGCTGGTAGATCTTTCTTTCATTTTTCTTAATAATTTCAACTTTTGACTGGGTTTCATAATCCTTAAAAAATTGATTCGGGGACACCCCGTATACTTCCAATAATTGAAGGAGTGTATCAAGGGAAGGGGAAATTCTGTTCCTCTCGATCTGGGAGAGCAGGCTGGAACTGACCCCTGCTTTACCTACCACCTCCTTGATGGTCAAATGCTTAGAATTTCTTATGGCCCGTAACAGGGCGCCCAGTTTTGTTTTCATATCTCACCAAATTTAAGTATAACTAACTATAATTTAACTATACTTAAACCCGACACTTGTCAATCAATTTTTCCTTAGGTACCGCTGCCGGGTATTCTGCTAACCCGGTACCAGGATATTGTAAGAAAGTGCTCCCTGGTGCTGATATTCTAAAAGAAATTCCCGAAATCCTTTGACCTGGTCATCCTCCACTTCAATTTCATGGATAACCTGTTCTGTGTAATCCGTGTGCCGGATCACAGCCTGGAAACGATTGATCTGGTTTATAAAGGGATCATTCAGGCCATAGGAAAGTGTCACACGGATGGTTGTATTCTTCACCAGCTTGACCAAAGGCCTCAGCTCAATGGCTGTGGTCACGGCTTCTGAATAGGCCTGGATCAATCCCCGGATCCCAAGTTTTACCCCGCCATACTGCCGGGTTACCACGGCAGCCACCTGGGTCATCCCATTGCTGTGCAATGTATTGAGCATGGGTTTACCTGCTGTGCCCCCGGGCTCACCGGCATCTGAGCAATGGCAAAACTCCCCCTTTTCCCCCACAATATATGCCCAGCAATTGTGGGTGGCCGTTTTATTCTCCTTTGAAATCGTTGTAATAAAAGCCTTTGCCTCCTCGATTGAAGCGGCATAGGCCAGAGAACAGGTAAACACAGACCGCTTGATTTTAATCCGGGCAATGCGGATTGGATCTGTTTTTACCGCCCCCACAGAGTAATAATATTTTTTATTATCCATCGCTAAATATTTTTTATTGTTTTTTTAATATAAGAAGGAAGGCTATCAAATACATCCTTGGGCTTTTTTAAACTTCGTCTGTTATCGATCATCTTTGCCTGATCAATCCCAGAGCTATTAATAATAAAGGGATTCTGCTCACTCCCCAGGGTGGTGCCCTTGGCATCTGTGAATGGAAGGATAAAAGGGCCGTTGCTGTCAAGAACATATGCCATCTGCCCGTTTCTTAAAAAAACGATGGGATTAACCGCCTCCTTGTAAGATCTTTTGGATGTCATCGCATCATAGATATCCGATAGTTTACAAATTCTTACATAAAGATGAAGCTGTGTATATTTTTTATCCTGGGGATAACATCTTACTTCGCCCTCATATAGAGGGGCATGATGATAATTAATGATATTTTTACTGGTTGTATTTTTTATTTGGTTTTTTTCAAGAATTCCGGCACCATATGCATAGGAATGCTTTTTGACTTCATCAAACTCTTTGGTTGTTAACCTGCTTTTTTTATTTAAGACATCATAGGAAAATATTTCCTGGGTCAAATAGGAAAACCGGTTGTCTCCAACAACCAGAAATTGGACCAGGCCAGAAACATTCGCCTCAACTTCATCAAAATCAAACTCGCCACCCGTTGCCTTGATATCCGCTGTTACCTTTTTAATGCTTTTTTTTGCGGTTCAGCCGGTGGCGCTTCCATAACTCCGGTATCATTGGCTCGGGTATCAAAAGCCGGAATATCAATATCCCCATCAGACTTTATCACAATCAGATTACCATTTCCATCCCAAAGACCGCCATCAAAATCTGTATCAACAGTGACTGAGTAGATACCGGCATCTCTGATCATTTCAAGTGTCTTCACTTTTTTGACAAAAATATCCCTGGCCAGAAGTAAAACACCATTTGCCTTGCGGACATCCACACCTGTCCTTACTTTCCCATGGGTTTTAACAATTTCAATGAGGATACAATGGAGATTTTTATGGTCATTCTCTGCTTCTCAATACATTTCGTGATTTTATGGTATGATAATTATTATAATTTAGTATATATAAACAGGTTCGGCAATAGCAAAACAGGTAAAATTCTTCTAATTTCGGATTAGGTCGGCCTTTAGCGTCGGCATTGACTTTGGTTACAAATAAATCTAACATGGATTCAAGTCAAAAGTATAATATACTGCACAGCAAAATAATGGAATCAATATGCAAATACAAATGGATCCAAGCCAGATATATTCGGCCTTGAGAAAAAAAATTATTCATCTGGAATTGGCCCCGGAAAGTGTTTTGAATTTAAGTGATCTAGCAAAAGAGTTTAAGGTAAGCCGGACACCCATCAAGGAAGTATTGATTTCTCTCCAGGCTGAAGAGTGGATCAAACGCCACGGCTCCCATTTCATTGTAACCCCCCTGAGCCTTGAGAGAATAAGGGAAATAACAGAAATCCGAATGGTCATGGAAGTCCAGGCCAATATATGGGCAATGGAACGGATCACCCCGGAAGAGACGGAAGAACTCGAGACCATTCAAAAAAAAATAGGAACCTTTAACGAATCCAGCAGCAACCAGATTATTGTAGATTTTGATTTCACAATCCACCACTTTATCTTTCAAGTTGCCAAAAATCTTCACATGGCAAAAATTTTGGAACGTATTCTAAGCCACTATTTAAGATTTTGGCTTTCAATTCCCCGGCAAATTGATCACAGAGTCTTTTTTACGGAAGCCCTGGAATTGATTGAGGCCATCTGCGGAAAGGATGAGGCCCTTATTCGTGAACACACCACCCGCCACATTCAAAACTCTGTTGCCCAGATCATGGGAACCCGCTAACCAGCTTTCATGCATCATTGAATCAATTTCTAAATGATTGAGTTCCTGTGTAATAAGCTGCATTTATTTTAAAGATAGATCCCAGGCTCTTTTCTTTCCTGGCATGCCATTTGTGATGGGTGAAATAACTCCAAGGCGATCCTCAATTGCCTGTGCTGCGTCAATGCATAGACGCTCATAGAAACGAGGTCCAATGAGCTGGACACCCTGGGGCAGTCCATTGGCAATACCAACAGGCAGTGCCAGTGCCGGCAGTCCTAACACATTTGCACCCATGGTAAGCGGATATCCAGCCAGGATCCTCTGAAAATCATCCCGGCTTTTAATATCATTTCCTATTTTAAAGGGTTGTGTAGGCACCACGGGGCCGAGTACCAGGGGATATTTTTATTGGAAGAGGGACCATTCCCGGGCAATCTCGTTTCGTATTGCAAGGCCTTCCATATATCCTAAATGACCGCTCGGATATAATTCCACCCAGTTAGTTAAAAATTTAAGCGCTCCCTCTGAAATGATAGGTTTGATATTGGGAAGGGTAAAGGCTTGAATTTCAGCACCGGCAAGCTCAAGCCAGAGCTTACAGACTTCTTTAAGTCTGAAAGGTTCAACTTCCTCTACTAGGTATCCTGCGTCTGTAAGGGCATCTGATACCCTGTTAATTCCATCAATAGCTGCTTGTTCAAGGTCTGTATTTTGGATATGTATACTCTTGGCAACCCGGATGGGGGAAGGTAAATCATTTCCGGGAAACGGCATAATCATTACCCAATCCCAGGGGTGTCATTCCAGTTGCCACTGCGGCCGCATCTCCACCACTCGATCCTCCCGGGGTACGTGAAATATCCCAGGGGTTAAGGGTGACTCCGTGAAGATCATTGTCCGTGTGAAGGCGCAACCCCAGGTCAGGCATGTTCGTGCGGCCAATAACAATGGCTCCTGCATTTTTTAAATTCTTTACATGGGGAGCATCATCCTTTGGCTGAGCATCCTTTAAGACAGGGAGTCCGAAATGAGAATTGATGGTTTCTTCGCAGGAAATTTTTTTTTGTCTGATGGACTGTGCTATTTCCATGGCACTCAATTGCAAAATTTGTGTTTTTGTACCTGTACCCATAGCCCCTCCTTTCAGGATACATTCTGAGTTTTTCTTTCGGATCATTTTTTTTTTGCCGTTGCTTTTTCTTCAGGAATAAATTTGCCTGCATCCCTAAACATAAATTCCAATACCGCTTTATAAAGATTTTCCTTACCTCTAAAATGATAGGTTACAGCACTGAAATTGGCAGCGCCTGCCTCCAGGCCTAGTCTATCTCTCGCACAGTGGCAGCTTTGTAGCCCTTTCGTGCAAATACTTTGATAGCGGCATGGAGAATATTTTCTTTAGTATTGCTCTTCATTTTTACCTCAATAGTTGGAAACCATTTTTTAATACGAACCAATTATTTCAAGCATGTTAATAACTTCACCCTTTGTCAGGTACTATAAATATTTTCTATTTCACATGGGAACCTGTGAAGTTTAGTTTTTTCTTGACTTGTATGCAGTTTGAATCTACCATGAATTCAAATTAAATTTGCATTGGATTCTTTATCCGCGCATTACATACAAAAGGAGGTTATAGATGGAAGATCTTATTTACATGGATAATGGTGCCACCTCATTTCCCAAACCCGAAGCTGTTTATACATTTATGGACAAATTTTACAGAAACAACGGCGTCAGCCCGGGCAGGTCGGGGTATGATCTTTCCATTGAAACAGGCAATATTATTGAAGATGCCCGCAAAACCATGGCCGCGTATTTTAACGGAAGGGATGCCAACCGGCTTATTTTTTCCGCAAATTCCACGGATGCCCTTAATCTTGCCATAAACGGCCTTCTTTCACCCGGCGACCATGTGATCACCACCACCATTGAACACAATGCGGTTCTGCGCCCCCTCTATCATATGTCTCTGTATAATAATGTTGAAGTGGACTATCTTCCCTTTGACGAAAAAGGATTTGTTAACCCTGAAGATTTTGCATCAAAATTTAAAAGCAATACCCGGCTGGTGATAGTCAACCACGGCTCCAATGTTATTGGAACCGTCCAGCCCCTGAAGGAAATTGGCAAACTCTGCCGGGAAAAAGGCAGCACCTTTCTTGTGGATGCATCCCAGACTGCGGGAAAACTTCCCATTGATATCCAGGAGTTGAATATTGATGTAATTGCCTTTACCGGTCATAAATCCCTCCTGGGCCCCACCGGTATCGGCGGGCTCTATGTGGAGGAAGATGTGGTCATCAAACACACCAGAACCGGCGGGACCGGTGTCAAATCGGCCCAAAAACACCATCTTGAAGAATACCCCTACAGGCTTGAAGCCGGGACCCTGAATACTGTCGGGATCGCAGGTCTTTATGCCGGAATCAACTGGGTGATGGACCAGGGAATTGACAAAATCCACAAACATGAAATGGCCCTGACCGAGCAGCTGAGAGATGGCCTGGATAAAATTGAAAACGTAATAACCTATTGCAGCGATGACCTTGCCAATCACATTGGAGTGCTCAGTTTTAATGTCCAAGGATTTGAATCGGTAAACACCGCCACCATCCTGGACGGAGATTATAACATTGCCTGTCGGGCCGGAATGCAATGTGCCCCCCTGGTCCATGAACAACTGGGAACCGATCAACTCTCCGGCACGGTGCGCATGGGCTTTGGCCCCTTTAATACAGAGGAGCATGTTGCCCACGCCATTAAGGCTGTCTCGGAGATTGCCGGGTTCTACGCAAAAAAAGGCTGATTGCAAGCTCTCAACCAAAGGGGCCGACTGCCGCGGGGTGGTTTTGCCCCTGCAACCCAAAATTTTTCATTCCCTTTAAGACAAAAAACTGATAGATGCAAAGCTATGTTTTTAAAATTGCTTAAGGATGGCAAATGAAAACCCTTCGCCAACAGGTAATGGAAACAATTGCCTTTATAAAGCCCCGGATCAAAGAATCATTGGACCTGGGCTTTTTAACAGGTACCGGTCTGTCAGAAACCCTGTCCTTCCTGGAGGTTATATGGGAAATTCCTTACAAAGACCTTCCCAATTTCCCCCGAACCACGGTTGAAAGTCACAGGGGCAGCATGGTATACGGCAGTCTTGAGGGCAAATCAATCCTGGTCATGCAGGGGCGCTTTCACCTATATGAAGGTTATACCCCCCAGGAGGTAACCTTTCCCATAAGGCTCATGCAGGAACTGAATATTAAAACCCTGATTTTGAGCAATGCCGCCGGTGGAATTAACTTAAATTTTTCTTCCGGAGATATCATGCTCATCCGGGACCACATCAATCTGACCGGCCAAAACCCCCTGGTTGGCCCTGAAGAACCTGCCTGGGGAATCAGGTTTCCTGACATGACCCGGGTCTATGACAAAGATCTCATGGATCTTGCACGGCAATCAGCAGCAAACAATGATATAATTCTCAGGGAAGGGGTCTACACAGGCCTCTTGGGTCCCAGCCTGGAAACCCCCGGGGAAACAAGATTTTTAAAGGTAATCGGCGGTGACGCCGTTGGTTTTTCAACCATCATGGAAGCCATTGCCGGTGTCCATGCAGGAATGAGAATCCTGGGACTTTCCCTGATCACCAACATCAACAATCCCGATGCCCCGGTACCAACCACACTGAAAGCTGTGATAAAAACTGCTGAAAAGGCATCGGCAAAAATGAACTGCCTATTGTGTGATTTGATATCTCGATTGCCATATAAGCCAATATCATAAAGGAAAAACCAAACCAGGCCGGTCACTGATCCAGAAGGCGTCTGAGGGTGAATGACAGGGCCTTGATTTCAACTGGTTTACTTAGAAAAGCTTTGATGCAGCAGCCATCGTCCTGGGCTTTGTCAATGGAGTCGCCAAGGCCGGTACAGAGAATAATCGGCAGGTTTGGATTAATTTCGTATATTTTTTTTGCCAGGTCAAATCCGCTCAAATCCGGCATGGTCAGATCGGTAATGACCACATCAAAGTTTTCCGGGCTGGCACTATAGGCATCCAGGGCTTTAATGCTATCGGTAAAACAGGTCACCCCATACCCCAGACGTTCAAGCATGTGGGTATGCACGATTGCGACCTTTTCATCGTCATCCACCAAAAGGATATTCTCTGTGCCCGGCACCATAACCAGGTCAGGCAGACTCTCTTCCCAGTCATCCCCCCGACTCCGGCAGACAGGAAAATAAATTATAAACTTCGTCCCCTCTCCCTTACAGCTTTCAACCCGGATACACCCCCCATGGCTTTCAACAATACCATGAACAACAGACAGTCCGATACCAGACCCCTTTCCCTCATCTTTGGTGGAAAAATAGGGTTCAAATATATTGCCAATGATATCCTTATCAATACCGTGGCCGGTATCAGCCACTGACAAGAAGACATATGCCCCGGGCTTTATCCTCTCTTTTGCCGGGGTTGACGGGCGAATCCGGACCCTGCCCAGTGATACATCCAGTACCCCCCCGTTTTTTTCCATGGCATGGTAGGCATTTGTCACAAGATTCATAATCAATTGGTTTATCTGGATAGGGTCTGCCATGATATACCCGCTGTCTTTATCAATGCTGGTATGAATTTTTATGGTGGATGGCAAAAAAGAGGTGACAAGGCCCATGGATTCTGTCACTGTATTGGCGGCTTTCACAAGAACTTGCTGATGCTCCTTCTGGCGGCTGAATGTAAGGATCTGGTTGACCAGATCCTTGGCATGCCTGGCACAATCCAGAATAATGTTTACATATTCTGTTTTTGTATCCTTCTTGGTGGTATCCATCAACAGCAGCTGGGCATACCCGGATATGGGGGAGAGCACATTGTTAAAGTCATGGGCAATTCCCCGGGCAAGGGTACCGATTGCTTCCATTTTCTGGGCATGGAACAATTGTTTCTCCAGGGTCTTTCGCCGGGAAACATCCATTGCTATGGCCCGAATTTCCATTATTTCATCGTTGCCGTCTTTTATGGCATCAATGGAAAGGCTTACCCATAGCTTTTTCCCATTGCTTTGGATCATGTCAATTTCCATGTCTTTGACCACCCCCCCTTTTTCAAGGATCTGCCAGATTGAATGAAAATTTTGGTCGGCTTTTTTCTTATTGACAAACATACCCTGCACATTTTTCCCGCTCAGTTCCTGTTCATCGTATCCCGATAAAAGACAGGCTTCCTGGTTGCACCGGAAGATACTCCCGTGGCGGTCCATGGAAAGATAGGCAATGGGGGCATTTTCATAGAGGTCCCTGTATTTTCTCTCATTTTCAGCCAGATCCAAATATGCCTTGCGAAGATGGGCCTCTTTTCGCCAAAGGAGTTCTGCACCTTTTTTGCCCTTTAACTGGCCAAGATAGGAAAGGGAAGAGGTTTCAACCAGTTTGATCAATATATCAAGTCGCTGCCGGAGCTCTTCTTCCCTGACAAACTTGTTGTCACGGATGTCAAGCAGCGACAGATCAGCCGTATTAATGACAAGGATACCATAATCTGGCAGTATAATATAAATGGAATTGCTGGATTTAAAATGCTTTACAATCCGGGTATCCACCTTAATCCCATTTTCAAGCCGATGAATCCTGATGCCGTTATAAATAAAAAATGGAATGTAGTGATACCCGTTGATATCATCGGTTTCACGAATAAAGCGCCCTGTATCAGGACAGATGATGATGCTAATTCCTTTTTTGTAATAATCTGCAGAATTTCTCAACACATAGGAGATAATGCCGTCATTATCCCTAAGTTCCCCTTCCAATGACCTTTTATAGAAAAGGACGGGGCTCAGTTTCCTGGCTGTGACGATGTAGGTGCCCAAAAGCCTTAAGAGAAAACCACTCACCCCCCTGCCGTCAAATTTATCCATTACCCCGCGGTCCCACAGACTGGTGGGTAAAAATTTGATTTTGGTATCATTGGTGCCGTATAAAATCCCGGTCTGCTTGGCTTCAAGCAGATCAAGGGAGGTGGCCAGCAGCTTTTTCCAGGGGTTTCCCCCGTTGAAGAACTCTTTTTCAATTATATTAAAATTCAGCTTTTTCATTACACCCCGAATAGAACACAAACACCCGGATCGGGTCAAGGGAAAACCGTTGGGACGGGAATCTCGCTCTGATGCAATCAAGGTAAATCAAGATTAAGCGGATTGATCCTTCCCCACAGCCATAAAAAAGCCATGGTCCAAAAAGGGGATATCATTGCCAATTTTCCCTTTGATCCCAATTGTTCCCTCTGGTTTGACCACCATGTCTCCAATAAACCGAGCATGGAGGTTAAAGGCGCTTTTGGCATTGCCCCCTCTGCTGCCGGGGTTATCTTTCACTATCATAAAAAACAGGGAAAATGCCAAATTCGGTCAATTTTTAAACAGCCACACCACCATTGAAAAAAAAATATCCGTCACCGATTTCAGATCCCTTGACACCATCCCTTCGGGCAACCGTTTTTTGACCTATTCCCTGTTTCCCGAAACAATTGCCAGTGTAAAAATAAGATACCTGGGACCGGATAAGGAGCAGGTGCTGCTCAGCATCGGCCGAAGCATTTTCAACCAAAACTGCCGGGTAAATATAGGAAACCTCCTTGCCCAATACGAAGGAGGCGGCCATGCAGGAGCCGGAGGATGCAGCCTTGAAGTGGCAACAGCCCAGGAAAAAATTGATCGTATCCTTGAAGTCATGAAGGCCAACCAAAAAGAGGATGGAAAATGATCTGGAAAAAAGATTTTCAAATAGAGGATATGAACGGCTTTCGGAATGAGTCCATTGTGGGGCACCTGGACAACCCCAGGGACGCCTGAAACCATTGGGGCAACCTACAATTTTTCTTTTACACTTTCCACCTTGTCTTCCATGGTCTGGTCCCGGTCGGTGCGGGTACCTAATTTGATGGTGGTGGTGATCCTCGGGGCACCCATGCCATGGATCTTTTCATGGCATTGTTTTACCACATCAAACACGGCATCCCATTCCCCCTCAATATTGGTTCCATATGCGTGAAGCTCCGACTTAAGACCCGCCTCGTTGATAATTTTCTGGCAGGCGGCCACATATTTTGAAACAGAAAGACCTACCCCTAAGGGAACCACACACAGATCAATAATTACGTTCATTGCTGACTCCTTTCAGTTATTTATTCAAATTCCCTATATTGTAGCCGGATAAATACCTCCTTGCAATGGCTGATTCATCCGGCGTTGGGAGCAAATCACTTGTCAAAAAATATAGTTAAATGATTTACATCGCCAGCCCTGTGTAGACACACACCTGCCACAGGTAAACGCATAAACCCTTCCGAACATCCGATGATCCGGACATCATCCGGCACAACATGTCTTCCCACCGATGCCACTGCCAGGCCGGACCGCACGGCGGCCAGGATACCGGTGAATCTGTTTGCCGGCTGCTGTGAAATTTTTTATTTTTGCCAGCACCACAAAAGTTTTTAAAAGCTCCACAGGAAATTGCATCTATAACCATCTGGTTTTTTGATCGATTCAATCAATTTTATTTGCTTTTCAATTCACTTTATTTATCGTATCTAAACGTTCAAATCAACCCGAATAAAAAAGGAGGCACTATTTTGAAAAGCCAGACAAAACTTCATAAACAAATCGGTAATACATGGAATGTGTACAAAAAACGCGGAATCGTAAAATGGCGGGATCTACCTCAAGGATGCCGCAGTGCTGGCCGTGAAACACTCCCGGGACGTACCGGGGTTTACGACCGCTTTCGCTGCAACGAACAGATATTGATCGATGAAGCCAATGTGGAAGCCGTGGATAATGAAGGAAAAGAGGCTGTTCTACGACGAGTGAAATATTGCCGGCGGTGTGAAATTGCGTGTCCGATTGGAAGCGGTAACGGATAGTCTGTAGGCGGAGAGAACAGAGTTCCAACCCATTCTGCCCGGGTGGCAACATCATTTACAACCAGTATACCCATTACTAATCCAAATATGTGAAGGGCATATAGGATAAAATCCTTGGTCCGGGAGACGATTAGTTCAAGCCAGTTGGAAGGTGCAACTACTACCAGAAGGGCTGCAAGGGATATGATATGGGAAGAACGTGACCCGAAGGATAATATTACATTTTTAGGAAGCTTCAATCCGGATAATATTCATATCTCTGATCATTCCGGTTGGTATTTCGGTTATACCAGACCCTGTAATGTTGATTGAAATTTTGCATCAGTATGGGCAGGCGCTCCAGGATATGAAGCCTGGGAGCTGGTTTCCAGTCCAGTTTATTTTGTGTATGGCTTGTGTCGACCACAAGGGGGCGGTCAACATATTTGAGCATCCATGCCCGTTCATAGGTTTTTTTATTTCTAAGTGTGTTGATAATATACTTTGCATGCAAGGCGATTTTTGCTGGAAAAAAGGAGATATTAATTGGTTTTATGGAAAGGCTTTTTTTGTATTCCCTTCGAATAATCGGAAATAAATCCCTTTGAAGGGTGCAGCCGGACTGGGAGGCAAATAATATTTCAAAACGGTCAAGGCTCTCATTGCTTTCCACTATTTTTCTGACAATCTTTACCACATCCCTGCGGTGAATATAAGGGAACCCGGATATGCCGAGTCCGGGTATCATTCTTCCGATAAACGGCCTGGTCCAAAGATTCATTACACTGAATAAAGGAGGAAGCTCACACCAGTCCGTAAAAACTCCCCCCAGCCTCAATACAACAACCGGAACTCTGTGTGAATTTTGGGCAAGAAGTTTTTCTCCCAGGGCTTTGCTTTTAGAATAGGCAATGGGGGCATAGGTCGATGATTTTTCAGTTAAAACATCCCCCGGGGCAAGTGGTTCGAGAGCAGCTATGCTTCCGGCAAAAAGAATCCTTTTGACCCCTGCATCACAGGCAGATTCAATAATATTCCGGGTGCCAATCACGTTGGTCTCACTGTATTCATCCTGCCATTTTTCACCAAAATCAGTATAGGCCGCAAAATGGATCACATAATCAATGGGGTTTCCCCCTGATGCACTCTGTTTAAAAATACAATCCAGGCAGCCGTGCTCAACCACATCGCCTTTTTTCCATTGGACATTGGGCGCGACCGACTGCAGACGTTTTGAGGGGAGCCGCCTGAACAGCCCGATGATATTATTATCCCGGGCAAGATCCGCACATAACACGGAACCCAGATATCCTGTTGCTCCGGTGACAAGAATTGTATGTCCCATATGGCCTCCAGAATAAAGGATAAAACCAGGGATAAAGGGTAACATTTAAACCGGCTCAAAAAATGGAGTTCAAAAAGGGAAGAGCTTGACTGTTTTGAAAAGTACGCAATATATGATAGACTGTTATGTAAAAATTATAAAGCACAAAATCAGTCATGGACCAGGACAGAACTCAATATAAAGCCGGTCTCCCCTTCCTTTTCAGCCCTTTTAAGATCAAAGGGTATGAAATGAAAAACCGGATAGTTGCACTCCCTGTGCATACGGGATTCGCATATCCCGACGGTCGTGTCAGCCCATGGATGGTAAAATTTTACACCGGTCTGGCCAAATCCGGCGTAGGTATGGTCATTGTTGCAAATACCGCCGTTGCCAAGGACGGGATTGTCTCAAGGTTCAACCTGAGAGCAGACAAAGATGAGTTTATCCCGGGACTGGCCAGGCTGGCAACGGCAATAAA
>PIVS01000568.1 GCA_003353855.1 Desulfobacteraceae bacterium | reverse complement strand
GGGGCGGCCATTTTCATGGTTTCCCCAAGGTCCGCCAAATTGGTATTTGAACTCGTAAAAGTTTGGGTTAAAATATCACCCACCCGGCCCATTTCACTGGCGGGAATGGCAAACCCAGATAAAATATTACTGGCAATGTCCGCCGTGGCCCCCAGGTCTTCCCCGGAAGCCTTGGCAACATTTAAAAGGCCCGGCATAGCCGCCATGGTTTCATTGACCTTAAACCCGGCCATTGATAAATAACTCATACCCTCGGCGGCCTGCCGGGCGGAAAAGGTGGTGGTGTCCCCCAGGTGGGAAGCCTGGCCCCTCATTTTTTCAAACTCTGCCTGGGTGGCCCCGGACAACGCTTTGACCTTTGACATTTCGGCATTTAATGACGCACTGGAAAAGATAGGTATTCCAATAGCGGCACCCGTGGCAACTGCGGCCCCTGCGGCACGCCCGCCCAGGGTTCCCATTTTTTCTTTGGATCTGGCCTTTGTTGCCTGGGCCTTAGTCAATCTTTTTTGTGCTGCCCTGCTTTTGTCCAGGGAGGCGGCCAGGCGGTTATTTTCTGCGGTTAAATTCCGGGTGGAAATTCCGGCCCGGTCCAGGCCCCCTTTGGTTTCTGATAGGGTCCGCCGTTGGGTCTTTAGTTTTTCGTTAAGTTTTTTAGCCTTGTTTTGGGCGGCGGCCATTTGCTGGGCAAGTTTTTTGGTCGGCTTTGCCGTGGCCTTAAATTCTTTTTTTAATTCCCTGGCCCGCTTCTTTGCCGCCACCAATTCAATGCGGGTTTTTTCCACTCCGGTTATTAATGCGCTAAAACGCTGGATACCTTTTTGCCCGGTTTCCGCCTTCTTGATGGTGGCCCCAAGTTTTGACATATGCCCGGACGCTTTCCCAATCGTGCCGGAAAAGGCAGGGGCCAGGGCCGCCGATATATTAAAACCTACTTGAAACTTTTTTTTACTTGCCACGTTTCTTTTTCTCCTGATTATGGGGGCTTATTGGTTTGAATCCCCAAACTCTTTGGCCGCCGCATCTATCCACTCCGCCAAATCGTCCAGGGATTCATTTAACCAAAACTCAACGCCTGTATGGCTGGCACTGGCAAGCCTTAAACAGACCCGCCGCAATGCGCCCCCGTCTAAAAAAAACCGTTTACTTTATCCGCCACCACCACATAGTCCGCCAGGTCCATTTCCTCCACAAATTCCACGGGCTGGCCCATTGCACGGGCTGCAAGAAACATGGTTCTTTCTGCATCGCCGGGGGCGGTAATCCCCTGGGCTTTCATTTCGGATTCAGCCGCCAAAAGGTCTTTACCTTTCAAGCGGTCTTTAAAGTCCACGGTTTCCACGGTCTTGCCTTCAAATTCAAACGGGTGTTTTATTTGTATCCGTGCCATTTTATAGTCCTAACGCCTTCCGCGTACCGGCCAGGAAGTCTTCCCCGCCGATTCTGCAAATGTAATTATATTTATCCAGTTCAAAGACTTCTTTGCCGTCAATGAAAACCTTAATGTAATTAACTTCAAACTCGCTTGACGTGTCCTGTGTGGTGCCTACGTCCAGCTTTCCCAATGAAACATTTTTAGGCACGGCCTTTAAAACAAATTTTTGGGCCAGGGTTTCATAGATTCCGGCGGCTGAATTATAGACTTGCACCGCCCCCCTAAGTTCAAGCTGGTGGGCCTTGGGTTTTGCCAATTCAATGGCAATTTTTGCCATTGTGCGCCAGTTAATGGTGCAAGACATGGCGGCATAATGCCCAAGGGTTGGGGAATCAACCTCGCCCGCAATCCCGGCACCCTTTACGGTATCCGTCATGGATTCAATGCTGGGCAAGTCAACATCGGCAACGCCCAAAAGGTCGTTTCCTTCATTGTAAACCCGGAAATTTATTAATTTCTCTGCCATTTTGTTTGACATACTTTTTACACTCCTGTGTTTTTAAATTGTGCGGGGAATGGGTCCCCGCACAAGGGTTTTAATTAGCCAAAAAGGGTTTGAATATATGCCGGGTCGTATTCTAGAATAAAATCAATTTCACGGGCAGGGCTGGGCGGGGTAATATAACAATGGAATTTTATTACACCGTCCATCAAATCCGTGGTGGGGTTTTCGTCTTCCTGAAATTCAACCCGGCCCCCAAGGATAAACTGGCGGGCGGCCAGGCCATTAAGCCAGATATTTGTTGAATCCATAATGGTTTCAATCAGGCGGCGGTTTACGGGAAAATCAACCTTTTGCCAATAGGTCAAAACAATTGAATTGGCAATCCAATTGAACATTCTACGAATGGGAATAAATGCGTCTTTCACGTCCGTAACACCCGGATAGCACCCGGTTCTATTCCCCCAGCATTTCCAACCGCCCACAAAATTTAGGGCTGTGACTATGCCCTGACTGTTCAAATAGGCGGCCTGGTCCGGTCCCAATTCAACAACTTCTTTATTTGCCACGGCACTATCCATCTGCAAATTTTTGTTTGACGGGGAAATGTAAGGGATTCCCTCGTTTGCCGCATCCACCTGGCAATTTAGGGCTGCCACCTGGGAGGAAAGCCAATACTCAACCCCGCCAAGGGAAACCTTGGGCCAGCAAACTATCAACTGTTCATCCACCAGGTTATTGCTGTTTTTCGTGGCCGCTACGTCCGTGTATTTTGTGATTGTATCGGAATCAATATCAACCACGGCAATGGCTTTGAAATGGCCGTTAATGTTCCCGGCTTTGGCGTGCATTACTGCGGCCACCCCGGAGTCCTGGGACCAACCGGGGGCAACAACCTGGCCCGGAATCTTGCGGAATTTTGGGAAAACCGTGTTTAAAAGTTCAAGCCCGGAATATGCGCCGGTCCCACCATCAACACCGCCTATAATATCCGTGGTATCAACGGCGGACACGTCCGCATGGTTATAGGAAACCTTCAACACCTCGGTTGCCGTCATGGTCCCGCCTAATACAGTGTCAATGTCACCCGTGGCCCGGTCAATGGTGTAATCTGTATCAAGCACAAACGTGGTTTCCCCTGCCGTATTTTTTACAACCGGGTCCCCTATAATATCAGGGTTTGCCAGGGTGGCCTTGCCATCCACCAGGGTGGCCGCTTCTTCATCCACCGCCGTTTTATGGGTGGCAGGGTCAAAAACATTGACAAAAACCACCGGACCCACGGC
>PIVS01001090.1 GCA_003353855.1 Desulfobacteraceae bacterium | reverse complement strand
CCCCCCCACCCCGCATAAGCAATACTCAGATCAAGACAAAGGGAATTATATTTATTCTCAAATTCATAAAAATCAAACCCATAACACCAATAGGCTGTTATCTTTACTTGGTTAATCGCCCTGAACACCCAAAGCCAATCAAGACTATTATCCAACGCTCCAGGTTCAGGACTAACCAACGACAACATTTTCCTTAGCTCCTGAATTATTCCAAGGGTTGTGATACATGAATAAAACGGCGTTATCGGTGGAATCAACTCCGCCATTAACTCTGTGATTTTGGAGCCATATTTTAGCTCATCCAACTCATTATTTATTTTATCTATCATATTAACCCGATCATTCTGTAATTCAATCATCAATCTCCCCCTCCACGGCACAACTCTGGTACCACCCCGACACCACCCAGGCACCACCATGCTATTCTCCCCTCCTTTTAAGCCAGGTCAATTCCAATGCATAGGCCACAGATATTAACACAACCACGACCATTAAGCTTAAGAACAAGTCATCGAAAAAGGCCGCAATCCCGAAACCTACAAAGAACCAGACCAACAACCAGACCACAAACCGGGCCACATCTAAAACATTATGGGTAAAATTATTTGAATCCATTTTATCTATATTCTCCTTATTTTAAAAACTATTTCTCAAACCACTTAATGGCGATCTTATGCCAAACAGTAACTTTTCCAACTTTAACAGCCACACCAGCCTTGATAGCATCCCCAGCAAGCTGCTGAGCTCTCCGGTTGGAGATCCCAATT
>PIVS01001089.1 GCA_003353855.1 Desulfobacteraceae bacterium | reverse complement strand
CCGGGAGTACGGCGGAGCTGTGGGCTGCTCATTTAAGCAGGCATTGGATGGATTCAGATACAAATTCAGCAGGCACTCTATATATTGATGGACATGTCCGGGTATACCACGGAGGCCTGGCCAAACCACCCCGGAGATTTGTTTCCCGTGAGCGGTTATGTTTAAGAGGCACGACGGACTACTGGGTGAATGATGCCATAGGAAGGCCCTTTTTTGTTGTGGATAAACCAGTAGATCCCGGGTTTCTTCAAACTCTTCAAAAAGATATTGTTCCAAGACTACTTAGAGATGTCCCGGCCCAACCCAGTGGAATGGTTCGCCAAGCAAAAAGTGGCCATGCCAAATGGAGAGACAGTTACCATGGAGTTGGCTGAAATGTACCTGCATCCAAAAACTGAAGATAATGCTGTAACATATGAAAATGGGTGGCAAAAAAAGCACAATTGTTAGAAGAAATAGAACAGTACGAGTCCGAGTTAGACGAGCTGAAAATGAAATTAAAAAAAGAGCCGGAACATATTACATGGTCTGAGCTGGCTGAAGAGGACAAATTTTGCCGTCTTCCTCAAGGACGTAAACGCCTGACGGATACTATCAAGTATGGTTGCATATCGGGCAGAAAGCTCAATGGCAAGGATTTTAAAAGAACAGACAGTTGATATGGCTGCGGCCCGCAGATTATTGCAGGATCTGTATGTCACGGAAGCGGATATTTTACCACAGCCGGAAAAAAATATTTTGCATGTTCGGGTCCATAGTGCTTCAAGGCC
>PIVS01001088.1 GCA_003353855.1 Desulfobacteraceae bacterium | reverse complement strand
AAAGAGAAGGTGGTTGATATATTGTGCTGCTAATGCGGGCATAACTCAGCTGGTAGAGTGCAAGCTTCCCAAGCTTGATGTCGCGAGTTCGAGTCTCGTTGCCCGCTCCATCTTTTTTTTTGGAGTATAGGATGGTAGATAGGTTCCATCTAGCGGGGTGTGATATGATCTGAGCCGGGAGTGTTTTGGTTTAAGATTTTAGGTTTGTATTACTAGGAACGGGCATTTGCCCGTTTTTGTATTTGGGGATAGCGTGAATTTGAAGGGGTTGTAATTGCTTTATGAGTTTTGAAAAACAGGAAGATACGGGTACCCTGAAGGGTAAAATCAGGGCAGTTGCGCTGCCCCTGTGCCAGGCCGAAGGTTTGGAACTTGTGTGTTTAGAGTTTAACCCCGGTGAGAATGAAAAGATGGTCCGGATCTATATTGATAAACCGGGCGGGATCACGATGGATGATTGTGCGTCAGTCAGCCGTCAGCTTGGAGATTTGATTGATATTCACCTGGAGCGAATCGGCAGTTATCGGCTTGAAGTGTCATCCCCTGGGCCCAATAGGCCCTTAAACCAAAAAGAGGATTTTCATCGCTTTACAGGTGAGAGAATTAAAATAGAAACATACGAGGCGGTTGAAGGGCAAAAAAAGTTTACTGGAATTCTTGAAAAGACAAATGATGATTCTGTTGTGATTGCAGTTGATGATAAAAAAGTTGAAATAGCAGACCTTTTGATCAGTAAAGCAATGCTTGCAGGTCAGTAATATGGAGAACGCTT
>PIVS01001087.1 GCA_003353855.1 Desulfobacteraceae bacterium | reverse complement strand
CCTGCGAATGGATATACTAATGCTAGTATATTAGTAGATAATATTCAAGCAACTACTATGGGTATTGGAGTTGCTATTCCTACAAATACATTAGATGTGATTGGAACTATTGGTGTTTCTGGTGATATTTTACCGTTATTAGATGATCAATTCTCTTTAGGATCTACTACCGTTCGGTTTAAAGAACTTTTTTTAACGAGTGGAACTCTTCACATTGGAGATTCTACTATCTCTGAAAATAATGGAACACTTGTTTTTGGTAATAGTACTGGAATACCTAGTGATTTTGCTGTTAATAGTGAAACATTTTATGTTGATGTATCTACTACTCGTGTAGGTATTGCTACAAGCACTCCTAGTTTTCCGTTAGATGTTGTTGGTGATATTAATACTTCTACTACTTTTAATATTGGTGGAACTGAAGTTTTAGGTCCTAATACATTAGGATCTGGAGTAACACAATCAAGTTTACAAACAGTTGGAAGTTTAAATAGTTTAAATGTTAATGGTACCATAAGAGGAGATTACCTATTATTAGATCCAATTAATGAAACAAATGAAGGTGCTCAAATACAAATGTTTATGAGCGATCAAAGTAATTGGTGGGTAGCTGATGTTCAAGGTGGTGTATCTTCAGACCAAAATCTTCGTGTTTACACATCAGGAGATGGACAAGTATCCATTCTTTCTGATTTAAATGTAAATGGTGGAATAGCTGGAGTTACTGGAACTTTTTCTAATCGGCTTAAAGTTAATACAAATGATTTGTATGTT
>PIVS01000567.1 GCA_003353855.1 Desulfobacteraceae bacterium | reverse complement strand
AATCGTTTGCCGGAAACAAACAACTGATGTTTTGTTAAAAACTCCTGGTCAATATACCTGTTTATAAAGGTAAAATCATTCAGATTTTCCCTGATTTTAAAAATATACTTGCCACCTGATTTCTTTGAGGTGTTAAATTTTTGTTTTTTTATTTCATCTTTCTGGCAATAATAATCAAAGGAATAGCATCCCTTGTCCTCCATCTCCTCAATATGCTGAAAAAGTCTCATACCAAGGGCGTAAGGATTTAACCCAACTTTAGGCATGGCAGTCACACCGGCATTAACCTTTGCAAAATCAGATTCATGACCGCAAATTCTGTCATCCCTCATGAACAAATATTCGTGCCAATAGCTGGCCCACCCTTCGTTCATTATTTTAGTGCGTATCTGGGGCTGAAAATACAAAGAGGTATTCCGGACAATCTGGATAATGGTCTTCATCCATTTATTTTCATCCAATTTCAATAAGGGAGAATGCTGAATAATATATTCCATGATATCGGGTTCATAATGTTTTTTGGACGCCTTCTCTTTTCTGTAAAGTTCTTCAAATTCCGGGTGCTTGCCGATGATGAGTTCAAAAAAATCCGCCTCTGTTCTTTGACACTCATTGTACCGGGTGATCTCTTTGAGGTAGGTGTTATGAGAACTCCCTTTTAACCGCTGTAGAAAAATATCAAAATAGTAATCTGTTTTAGTTAATTTTCCCGAATGGACCGTTCGGTGATTCTCCTTGGAAATAATATGATTAATTTCCCGGTAATAACCCACCAGATTATCTATCCCCCGGGAAAATTCTATCACATAATCCACCAATCTTCCCTTTTCAGAACGAAGTTTTGCAATCAGCCTTTTATCAGCCAATGCCTGTCCTGTCAGATCAACATCCCAGGTATTCTTATAAAAAAGGTTGTTCTGGAAAAAATCAATATGTCCTAAAACATGGTAAAAAATCATGACATTGAGCCAGTCCGGGTTGTTGTCATTATAATAGGAAATTGCCGGCCGCGTATTAATAACGGTCTCGTAGGGGTTGGAAGGATATGCTTCATACATGCCCTTGCCGGACAATACTTTTACGTCATGAACCCAGTAATCATAGAGGGTGGGTATCATAATCTTGGGACTCAATTCTATCATATCACGGTTGGTTACAATATACTCAAGGGACTCATCATCAAAACTCAACCCTGCATCCCGGGCCCGTAATTTACATTCTTCCATTATGCCTTTGACATGTTGACTCACTAGTTCCATAGGTATCTGCCTCTCTGGTTACTCAACCAAACCAACTCTAAAATAAGATGACTTAAAAAATAAAATTGGTCAGGAAATAAGTCGTTTTATACCCTGGATAATTCTTGAATCATCCACATTTTCATCCATGATATCCAGTTTGATCAATTCTTTGTGCTCCTTTAATATACCCGAGGCTTTTAAATATTTTTCAACTTCCGTTTGCTTGCCTCCCACATAGGAGTGTTCCACAATAGTAATACCGATTCTGGCCACATACGCAATCATCCGTTCGATTTCAGCAATGGTCTGTGTGCCTTCCTTATCCCAGTCATCACCGTCAGTTCCATGGAAGACATAAATATTATAGTCCCGGGCCAGATTTTCTCTTTCCACAATATCATTGACCAGCTTAAATGCGGTAAAGACCTTGGTTCCTCCGGCTACTTTATAGGAATAATATTTATAAAAATCAGCAACTTCCTTAGCAGCTGTATCATGGAGGATAAAGCGTGTTTCCACCTGTTTTTCGTATTGATACATGAGCCAGGAATAAAGCATTACATGCTGGGAAACCACATTCTGGGTTACCTTTCCACCCATGGACCCTGAGTAATCCCTCAGGAAAAAGACCAAGGCCTGGGATTCAAAATCCTTTTCCCGTGAAAGAATCCTGTATATCAGATCCTGGGGGGATATAATAAACTGGGTGGTATCAATGTCAGAAACGTCCGGGACGCGCCCCAGCATAATATTGGTTTGCACGATCTTTTTAAGGGTTGCTTTTTTATCCAGAAACTGCCCCGTCCCTTTGTTTTTATCCGTAAGATCATAAACATACTTGGCCAGGGCCCTTTTTTTCCCTTTGTCCTTTAAATTGGGCAGCTGAAAATCCTGGGACAACACCTTTCCAAGCTCATAGGCATTGGCTTCAAATTCATGTTCCCCGCCCTCTCCTTCCCCGGGGCCCTCTCCTGCACCTTCCCCCTCCCCCTCTCCTTCTTCGGGGCGAACCGGCTGTTCGCCTATGATATCGCCTTCCTCCCCTTCTCCTGTTCCCCCTGTGGGTTCACCTTCCCCCTGTTCCTGGTCCAGATTGATCTCGTCATGGACAAATTTTTCCTCCACAGTTGTCGGTACCACAATAATTTTTTCCTTGCCGCCGGTACCGGGTTTAACAATTTGCCCGATTCGGATTTTTCTCTTAAACCCGTCTTTTTCTCTTTGTCTGTCTCTTTCAAGGAGTTCATCAAGGGTTATCATGATTGGGTCTCCCCATTTGTGATTTATTTGATATTAGCGTAAATTTTTGTCTGGTTATTTGTCATCCTCCTGACTACAAAAATACTCAATAGTCTTCTGGGCGCAGGTTGGACAATAACCAAGTTTTTCATTCATGGTATAAATCATTCGGTCATAAAGCTTTTGATTTTCCTCATTTGTCCTATTGGCAAGGGCTCCGATGAGAGAACCGGCCCCGGCAATATCAGATTTTAAACGAACATCGGTAATGGCTTTAACCAGGTCAAGATTGTCCATGAAATCGTAATTGGCATCCACAGACAATTTTTGTCCATAAATTTTTCGGATGGAATTTCTAAAAGAAGCCCGCTGCTCTTCAGTTTTCAAGCCCAGCCGCTCCTCAACATTCTTGATGTAGCGCTCATCTATTTTAAGGGCCCTTAATTCGCCGGTTTGTGGGTCTTTGTATTTCCACATCATATCAGGTCCCAGATGCTCTGCATCAACACCTATGATCATGTTCACATAATTTAAAACATCCTTTTTAATGGCCAGGGGTTCATCCATATAAGCATTAAACATTTCTGTCATAATCCGCTCACGGTAAAGCCCCCGGGCTATTTTCAGGTCTTCCTTAAATTTTGCACGATCAGAGGGCTCCTGCACATAATCAAGCACGGTTCTCTCAAGGGCATTAAAGATATCCAGGGCAAACAT
>PIVS01000098.1 GCA_003353855.1 Desulfobacteraceae bacterium | reverse complement strand
GTCAGCCTTTTTCCACCATATCCGCTGGTTTTAATACCAATTTTTATTTTACCTTCCCCGCCCGGAGGAATTCTTCTGTCATAGGAATGACTGTCACACCCTCAGGGAGGCAGCACATTAGTGATATTCAAATCTGTGTCCCCTGTGTTCCGGACAATAAATTCATGAATAATTTTTTCACCCTCTGGCAGAGGGGGAAACTCAAAGATCGCATCAACAAAAACT
This sequence comes from Desulfobacteraceae bacterium, assembly GCA_003353855.1. Lineage (GTDB taxonomy): Bacteria > Desulfobacterota > Desulfobacteria > Desulfobacterales > Desulfobacteraceae > NBML01. The sequence continues at coordinate 13,184 of PIVS01000098.1, read as the reverse complement.
GCCTTGGGAGCGGCAGTACAGGGCATGGCAAACAAAACCACTGCCCAAAAAACCGTCAAGATAATAGATAATTTTCTCATAACACCCCACACTTTTACGTCTAACATTATGTATAAATACCTTATTGAAGTCTATATTTTCTTGAATACAAACACAAGCCTGATATTTTATCCATCCCCTAAAATCCGGTTGACCTTCCCACAAACACCCCTGTCATGATGAATTTTTTCTCCGTCAATGTGCAATACCCTCACCGCCCCCATCAGGGCATTTGTCATAAGGATATTGGAATGGGAAAACAATTCCCGGACGGTAAGTTGTTTTCTAAGGATGGTAAAATTTTTCTTTTCGAGTCCGCTAATAACGGCATTAAGGGTGACCCCGGGCAGCACATGATCCGAGACAGGAAGTATAATCTCATTCTTGTTGATCACAAAAAGGTTGCAGGTATTTGTTTCCGATACCGTAGAATCCGGGTTCAAGATTAGAGCTTCATCTCCTTTATGGGCTCTGGCATATTCTCCTGCCCGCTCATAAAAGAGATAATTTAATGTTTTATGATCGGCCATGGGGGTTGACCGGGGAAAGGGAAACGTTACCAGATCCAGTCCCGATTTGCAGGACAGGTCCAACCGATGAATATAGGGCCTTGCAAAGGCAGCCAGAAAAGCCTGTTTCCCGTTTATCTGCTCATCCCGGGATGCCACTAACTTGACAGCGCAAACTTTTTCTTTAAAGTTATTTTCCCGGATCAAAAGTTTGATGACATGCTCCCAGGTAATATCCGGCGGCAACCCGCCAAAAAGTAACCTCCATGCCCTGTTCATCCGCTGCAAATGAGCATCTAGGCGGATGGGTTCCCCCTTCTCCACCCGGATGGTTTCAAAGAGCCCTGCCCCGTATTGGAATCCCTGACTTTGGGCCGATACCATTGCCTGATCCTGGTCCACTATCTTTCCATCCACCCAGGCTTTTGGACGGTGAAACCCAATCCCCGATGATACCTCTGACAATGTTTCCATCAGGGTCTTTCCCTTATCAAGGGTCTCCTGAAATTCTTTTTCAGGATCTGAATCATAGACAATCCCACCGCCCACAGAAAAGAAAAGGGCCTTGTCCACAATAGTGGCGGTACGTATGGCAATGGAAAGGTCCATGGTGCCATGGAAGCTGACATATCCAATGGAACCGGTATAAACATGACGTTTTACCGGTTCCAATTCATCGATAATCTCCATGGACCGGATTTTGGGACAGCCGGTAATGGAACCACCGGGAAAGGTTGCCCGGAGCAAATCCACAGCTGTCTTATCCTTTTCAAGCTCACCCTTTACAATGGAAACCAGGTGAAAAACATTTTCATAGGGTTCCAGACGCTTATGCTCGGACACAACAACGGATCCCCGCTGGGTCACCCTGGACAGATCGTTTCGCATGAGGTCCACAATCATGGTCAGCTCGGCATCATCCTTTACACTGTCCACAAGGTGCTGCCCATTCTCCCTGTCCTGTCCCGGGGTCCCTCCCCGGGCAATGGTGCCCTTGATGGGACGGGTTTCCACCTGACTGCCGTCAAGCATGATAAACCGCTCCGGTGAAGTGGAAACAATTTTATGGTCGCCTGAATGGATATAACTAAAAAAAGAGGCGGGATTCCGGTTGAATAATTCCATGAACAATGCATAGGCATCGCCTGTAAATCCAGTTTCAAACCGCTGGGAAAGATTTACCTGGTATATATCTCCAGCCCTGAGATATTGGATGATTTTCCCGACTGCCCTGATGTATTCAGGCTTTGTAAAACTTGATTTAAACCCCCTGTTGTCAATTGAAAACGGACCGGTTTCCCAAACCTTTTCAAGCTGCCTGAAAAATGCCTCTTTCCGGGAAGAAACATATTCATTGGTAGCGACCCGGCAATTGGACAATAGGGGAATGCACAAAAAGGTTTTCCCTATCATCAGGTCCTGGACCAGAATAATCGAAGGTGCATAAAGACAGATATCCGGCAAATGGGTGTCCAGGCAGGTCCGGGGAAGGGTTTCAATCCGGTCCTTCAGGTCATAGGAAAAATATCCAAAGAGCCCTGCATAGACCGGCAGATCCCTTTTAACATCATCAAATTTCAGAGGGTCCAGTTTCAAATGATCCAGCAACTCCCCAAGAAAGGTGAAGGGATCCTGGGTAAACTCCTGGAATCTGTTTTCAAACCCGAGACAAAGACTTTCTCCCCTCCCTTTTAATTCAAGCCAGGGATGAATTGCAAGGATATTGAATCTCGCGCAGCCCGACCCGGAACTGCCCCCAGGAATCTGACTGCTCTCTAAAATCGGACCGGCCTCAAAATTCGAAAGATCAGAGACCGGGCTGGAACCTGATACCATGTTTGACCCGGACAAAAGGAGAACCGTTCCGGGATCCGAAGCAAATCTTGCAGCAGCCATCTCAAAGGGCAGGCCAAGGTCGATCTCTTCCATAAAAAGAGAACTGATCCTTGGCAGTTGTCCAATGCCGCTTTTCATCTCAGAAATGGATTTATTCGCTTTTCATTGCCGATACTGGTTTCCGGACCGTGGCCTGTATACACAATCGTATCATCATCCAACTTGAAAAGTTTGGTTTTAATACTTGCTATCAGGGTATCATAGTTACCGCCGGGCAGGTCAGTTCTGCCAATGGAACCTGCAAACAGGGTATCCCCGGCAAAAAGGTGCCCTTTGGTATACAGGCAAATCCCTCCCATGGAGTGACCCGGGGTATGGATCACCTCCAGGGTGATATCCCCAAAACTAATCTTATCTCCATGGTTGAGCAAAAGATCTGCCGGAGGTGAATTTTCAGCAGACATGCCAAACATGGAGGCGGACTTGGACAATTCCATGAGCATGGGCTCATCATCGGGATGAATGCACAGGGTGGCGCTGGTCACTTCTTTCATTTTTTTATTGGCACCCACATGGTCAAAATGACCATGTGTATTGATCAGATATTTTACCTTAAGCTCTGACTTGGCTAGCTCCATGAGGATATTTTGTGCATCATCACCCGGATCAATCACCACAGATTCTTTTGTATTTTCACACCCCAAAATAAAACAATTGGCCATGATCGGCCCGACTTCCAGTTTTTTTATGATCAAAACTTATCCTCCTTGATACCTATTCAAGTCTATTCAAGTCTATTCAAATCCTTCCAGCAACCTGATCTTGTCCAACACCCCATTAATAAAAGAACCTGAGTCCCTTGTACCAAATTTTTTACCGATTTCAACCGCCTCGTTAATGGAAACACTGGGGGGAATATCCTTTTGCTTCAGCAGCTCAAAGGTTGCAATACGCATTATATTCCTGTCCACCACCGGCATCCTGGAAATCTTCCAGTTCTTCGAATATTTGTTCAGCAGGCCGTCGATATCATCCCAGCCCGAAAGAACCCCTTCCACAAGGTCCAGAAAAAAGGGTTTCACCATATCGGTGAGTTCATCCTCCCTCTGGGCACAAAATTGTTCCAGCCATGTGTCGTCTGATTTGTTTACATCAAAGAGAAATAAAGCCTGCAAAGCCAATTCCCTTGAAAGCCTGCGATCTCCCATTCTCTTATTCCGCCTTTCCAGGTTCCGGACACAAATCCATGCACAGGTTTGCCATTTCAATGGCGCCCATGGCCACGTCAAATCCCTTATTACCGGCCTTGGTACCAGCTCTTTCAATGGCCTGTTCAATGGTCTCAGTGGTTAAGATTCCAAACATGACCGGTACATCCGCATCCAGGCTGACGGCGGCTATTCCCTTGGAAACCTCTGCACACACATAATCATAATGGGTGGTGGCGCCCCTAATAACCGCGCCCAGACAGATGATGGCATCATATTTTTTCTGATGGGCCATTTTCTGGGCCACCAGGGGAATTTCATAGGCGCCAGGTACTTTTACAAGGGTGATATCATTGTCCGAAGCTCCGCTTCGCACCAGGGCATCTACGGCGCCATCCACCAGCTTTGAGGTGATAAAATCATTAAACCGGGCGGCAATGATCCCAAATTTTTTTCCCTGGGCCATCAGGCCTGCTTCTATTATCTGTGGCATATTTCTATCCTTATTAAAATTTTGAATTCCAAACTCTCTGCTATGGAGTCATTTACATATGAAGCAGATGGCCCATTTTGGCTTGCTTGCATTTAAGATATCCCTGGTTGTGACAGTTTGCCTCAACTTGGATGGGCACCTGCTCCACCAAACTGAGGCCATAGCCTTCCAGGCCGATCATCTTTTTTGGGTTATTGGTCAGCAGTCGCATTTTTTTCACCCCGAGATCCACCAGCATCTGTGCCCCCACCCCATAATCCCGCATATCCGCATCAAACCCGAGTTTCTCATTGGCTTCAACGGTATCCAGTCCCTGGCGCTGGTATTCATAGGCCTTAAGTTTGTTGACAAGCCCTATTCCCCTGCCTTCCTGGCGCAGGTAAAGCAGTACGCCGGAACCTTCTTCCTCCATCATGGTCATTGCCTTGTGGAGCTGGTCCTGACAATCGCATCTTAAGGAGCTGAAGATATCGCCGGTCATACATTCCGAATGCACCCGGACCAGAATATTTTTTTCCGGATCAACCTCTCCTTTAACCAGGGCAATATGGGTTAGATTGTCCATGTCGTTTTCATAGGCAATGATTTTAAATTCACCCCCCGCCCGGGTGGGAATAATGGTTTCAGCAGCCCGGTGAACAAAACTTTCATTTTTGAGACGGTATCTTACAAGGGCAGCCACAGTGCAGATGCCGATTTTATGTTCCTTGGCAAATACTTCAAGGGAAGGCATCCTGGCCATGGTGCCGTCCTCATCCATGATTTCACAGATAACCGCGGCAGGCGTTAAACCGGCAAGGCGGGCAAGATCCACAGAACCTTCTGTCTGGCCGATACGGACCATTACCCCGCCGTCCCGGGCTCTTAAGGGGAATATATGGCCGGGCCTGGCAATATCCGCCGCGGTTGTACCATCGGCAACCGCAGTCAAAATGGTGGTGGCCCGGTCCGCCGCTGAGATTCCTGTGGTTACCCCTTTTTTTGCTTCGATGGACACTGTAAACCCGGTTTCAAACTGGGAAGTATTATTCTCCACCATCATGGGCAGAGCCAGGCGATCCGCAATACTCGAATCCAGGGGAAGACAGATCAACCCCCTGCCGTACTTTGCCATAAAATTTATGGCTTCCGGGGTGACAGCTTCAGCCGCCATGGTGAGGTCCCCTTCATTTTCGCGGTCTTCATCATCCACAAGAATGACCATTTTTCCATTCTTAATATCATCAATTGCCTGTTCAATCGTTAAATGCGGCATTAGCAATGTCCCTTAATTATAAAATCTGGTAATAAAATAAAGATTATAAAAATCCATTCTTTGCAAGAAGTGCCATGCTGATATCCGAATTTTCCGATTTTTCAGCATCATGTTTAAGCGCGCCCCCCATTAATATTTTTCTGACATATTTTCCCAGCATGTCGGTTTCTATGTTTACTTCATCCCCCACCTGTTTGAGCCCTATGGTTGTGATATCAGCCGTGTGGGGGATAACACTAACCTGAAAATGGGCATCAGAACATTGGTTGATGGTCAGACTGATCCCGTCAATAGCCACGGACCCTTTTTCAATCATATCAGCAGCAAGCACGGAATCAACCGCAACAGATATGATCACGGCATTGCTTTCCCGCTGAACAGAACTGATAGTACCGGTGCCGTCAATATGGCCTGCGACCAGATGCCCGTCGATGCGGTCAGATAATTTCAATGCTCTCTCGATATTTACCCGTTTTCCCGGTGCCATCTGTTTAAAGGTTGTCCTGGTAACGGTCTCAGGCGCCATATCCACCTTAAAATCATATTTCCCAAGTTGAACAGCAGTCAGACAGGCTCCATTTACCGCAATGGAATCCCCTATTTTACTCCGGGACAAATCCAGATCACACCCAATGTGAAGTATCTTCCCCTCTCCATTGGACTCAATCCGTTTAATGGTTCCAAAGCTTTCTATAATACCTGTAAACACTTTCTTATCTCCTAAGGTCTGTCTATTATTCCGGCATCGGGTCTTTAAGGTATCCTGTTATCAACACATCCGTGCCAAACATCTTTACCCTTGTTTGTTTGAGTTCAAAGGCATCGCAAATTTTTTCAGGCCCCTTTCCATCAAACACAGGTTTTCCGTCGCTGCCGCCTAAAAGTTTGGGTGCCAGAAAAAACAAGACCTTATTGACAATACCCGCTTTCAGTGCCGAAGCTGCAACCTTCCCGCCCCCTTCAATCAGGAGGCTTTGAATATTCATTGCCCCTAATTTAATCATAAGTTGGCTCAAATCAAGTCTTCCTTTTTTTAAGGACACTTCCAACACCTGCACCCCTTTTTTTTCCAGAGTCTTTTTCTTTTCAGGACAAGCCTTGGGTCCTGCCACGATTATGGTTCCGGCATTGGATTCCTGGGTGATTACTTGAGCATTTTCGTCAATGCTTAATTTTGAATCAAGGATAATTCTTATGGGATCTTTTGTCCGGGTATTTTCAATGCGGGAGGTTAAAGAGGGATCATCTGCATTCAAAGTTCCCGACCCTATGAGGATGGCATCCATTTCATGGCGGATCTTGTGGACATGGCTACGTGATTTTTCATTGGTAATCCATTGGGAATCTCCGGTGGCCGTAGCAATGCGTCCATCCAGCGTACTGGCACATTTTAAAATAACAAAGGGGGTTTTATTCTCCCTGGTATACCAGATAAAATCCTCAATCAGGGCCTGGGACTCTTTTTCAAGCAGGCCCTGCTCTACCTGGATTCCCTTTTCTTTGAGATACCGGATACCCCCGCCGCTGACATATGGGTTGGGATCTTTACAGCCCACAACCACACGGGTAATACCGGCATTGATTATTTTATGGGTACAGGGGGGGGTTTTTCCAAAATGATTGCAGGGTTCCAGGGTGACATAGATTGTGGCGCTCTCTGTGCTATCCGGGGCAGTGGTTTGGGCATCTTCGATGGCTTCCACTTCGGCATGGGCCATGCCGGCCGCCCGATGCCAGCCACGGCCGACAACCACATTATTTTTTACCACCACAGCACCCACGCAAGGATTGGGGGAGGTAAATCCTTTACCCTTTAATGCAAGACAAAGCGCCTCACGCATATGGTCATGATCGGTCATCAGCCTTATCCACCACTTTGTCCACCAGGTGATCAAACTCAACAGACCGGCAATTTTTAGGCAGAAGCCCTTTGAGTTCCTGGATAAAATCTGCCACATCCTTAAACTCCCGATATACCGATGCAAACCTCACATAGGCGACATCATCAACTTTTTTCAACGCCTGGATAATTTTCTCGCCCACCACAGTTGAAGAGATCTCCCGTTCATTGCTTTCCCGCAATTGCTGTTCAATAACTTCCACCATCTCTTCAATCAGATTGACGCTGATGGCTCTTTTTTCGCAGGCTTTCTGAATTCCCCGGAGCACTTTTCCCCTGTCAAACTCCTCCCTCCGGTTGTCTTTTTTGATTATCATAACAGGCGATTGCTCCACCCGTTCGTAGGTGGTAAACCGCTGGGAACAAACCTGACATTCCCGGCGGCGGCGTACTTCAAGTTCAATTTTGCCCGGCCTGGAATCGACTACCCGTGTATTTAAATTAGTGCAGTAGGGACACTTCATGACAGCCTCTTCCTTGGATTAAAGCTGAACAAGGGCCACCTTTGCCTGGTCAAACATTTCCAGAGACAAAGGATCATCATATCCATCCTTAAAATATACGGTTTTAATCCCGGCGTTAATAATCATTTTAGCACAAATGGAACAGGGCTGATTGGTGCAGTACAGCACAGACCCGTTTACGGATATTCCGTGGAAGGCTGCCTGGATAATAACATTTTGCTCCGCATGGACCCCCCGGCACAGTTCGTGTTTCTCCCCGGAAGGCACATTCAGTTTTTCCCGCAGACAACCTGTTTCCCCGCAATGGGGAACACTTGCAGGTGCTCCGTTGTATCCGGAGCACAAAATTCGCTTTTCCTTTACAAGAACAGCACCGACTTTTCTTCGGGTACAGGTGGCACGACTGGCCACAAGATCGGTAATCCCCATGAAATATTCATGCCAAGAAGGTCTGCTGCAAGAATCCAGTCTCACCTCATCTTTCCCAGCCGGAGAATTTTTCATACAGAGGTCTTTGCATATAGGGGATATTGACAGCAAATCTCTTTTACCTTGGCAGCCACAGGTTCAACATTGGCCTCATCATCCAGAATATCACAGATGTATTGGGCAATTTTTGTGCTGGCATCTTCCCCCATACCCCGTGAGGTCACCAGTGGCACACCGATACGGATACCAGATGTAATAAAGGGAGAACGGGTTTCATTGGGGACTGTATTTTTATTTACTGTGATATTGGCCCGGCCCAGTCTCTCTTCGGCATCTTTTCCTGAAATATCTTTTTCACTGAAATCCACCAAGACCATATGATTATCAGTCCCATTGGAAACAAGATTGTACCCGCGCTCCATGAGAACAGATGCCAGTATGGATGAGTTCTTTATCACCTGCTTCTGATATTCAACAAAGGAGGGATCAAGGGCTTCCTTGAATGCGACTGCCTTGGCGGCAATTACATGCATCAGCGGTCCGCCCTGGATACCGGGGAAAATCTTACTTCCGATTTTTTTTGCATATTTTTCAGAGGATAGGATAAGCCCGCCCCGTGGACCTCTCATGGTCTTATGGGTTGTTGAGGTAATCACATCGGCAAATCCCACCGGAGAAGGATGAACACCGGCTGCCACAAGACCTGCAATATGAGCCATATCAACCATCAAAATGGCACCCACAGATGCGGCAATGTCGGCAAATCCCTTAAAATCAATAATTCTGGGGTAGGCACTGGCACCTGCCACAATCATCTTGGGGCGATGCGCCTTGGCGAGGGTCTCCACCTGATTCAGATCAATGGTCTGGGTATCGGGGGAAAGTCCGTAATGGGCAAAATCATATAATTCACCGGAAAAACTAACCTTGGCGCCATGGGTAAGATGGCCTCCATGGGACAGGTCCATTGCCAAAACCCGATCGCCGGGATTTAAAAAGGCAAAATAAACCCCCATGTTAGCCTGGGATCCGGAATGGGGCTGAACATTGGCATATTCAACACCAAAAATCTTTTTCGCCCTTTCAATGGCCAGTTCCTCTGCCTGGTCAACGAACTCGCAACCGCCGTAATAGCGCCTTGAGGGATACCCTTCCGCATACTTATTGGTCAGTATGGAACCCTGAACCTCCATAACAGCGGAACTCACGGTATTTTCAGAAGCAATCAGGTTCAGCCCATACTCCTGACGAACCGATTCTTTTTCTATAATATTTGCTATTTCCAAATCACTTGTTTCAATACTTCCCATAATAATGCTCCTCTCTGAAATGCGAAATTCCCATACTGAAATTGCGCAATTATCAGAATATCGTACTTAATTGAGTATACCTAAATTGCAGTATACCTAAATTGCAGTTAACTATAAATCAATGTGCTGGATTCGATCCAGATGCCTGCCGCCTTCAAACTCAGTTTCAAGCCATGTCCGAACCAGTTCAAAGGCCAATACATCACCGATAATCCGACCGCCCATCACCAGGATATTGGCATCATTGTGAACCCGGCTCATGCGGGCGGAAAAAACATCCGAACAAAGGGCTGCCCGAACTTTGGGGAACCTGTTGGCCACCATGGACATGCCAAGGCCTGTGCCGCAGAGCAGAATCCCCCGGGGAAACTGACCTTTGGAAACAGCGTTGGCCACCTTTTTCCCATAGTCAACGTAGCTGACAGAACCCTCACTTTCTGCACCGGCATCTTCAACCTGAAAGCCACGGTCCATGAGAAACGTTTTTATCTTTTCCTTTAATCCAAAGGCGGCATGGTCACTGCCGATGATTATGGAATTGCCAAAGGCATTAGCAGCAGGGTTTTCCTTATCCATTCCTTGTATTCCTTGCTTTAGGATTTTGTCTTGACAAAATCGATGGCATCCTGCACAGTCACAAGACCCTCCGCCGCATCGTCATCAATTTCAATATCAAAAATCTCCTCCATGGACATGACAAGCTCGACGATTGTCAAAGAGTCCGCTCCGAGATCTTCAATCAGAGACGCCTCCGGAACCACATCGTCCATATCAATATCAGGAATTTTTTCTGCAATCACCTTCCGTACCTTGGTCTCAATGGTCACGACACAGACTCCTCTCTATTGTTATTCTTCGTCTGCTTTGACATTTCTTCCTTTGTAGACGCCGCACTCAGGGCAAGCTGTATGGGGAAGTTTGGGTTCCTGACATTCCGAACAGACAGCAATTGTCGGTGCTCCGATTTTGTAGTGCGTTCTTCTTTTCCGGCCTCTTGCCTTGGAGTTCTTTTGCTTTGGTACTGCCATTTGTCTCTCCTAACTATATTATTTTACTTGGAATTTACTTTAATTACCACTATTACCCACCAAACACATAAAACAAACATATTTACCCCAATTTCAAAAAACTGTCAAGCTAATAAAGGTCTGAACTGGTTCCTATTGCCCAATGATCGGTTTTATGATAGTTAAGGGCTCGAATTTACAGATGAATTTTTTATTAATTTTGGAGAATATATGGACACAATCATTACACGGTTTCCCCCTTCCCCCAGCGGATACCTTCACATTGGCGGCGCCAGAACCGCTTTGTTCAACTGGCTTTATGCCAGGAAAACCCATGGAAAATTTGTTTTAAGAATAGAAGATACAGATGAGGCAAGGTCCACAAAAGAATCGGTTACAGCCATCCTTGAATCCCTTGAATGGCTTGGGATTGACTGGGATGAGGGGCCCTATTTCCAGACCCAGAGATATGATATTTACAATGAGCATATTGAACGAATGGTGGCCTCGGGCCATGCCTATTATTGTTCCTGCACCACAGATGAGGTCAATGCCATGCGGGAAGAAGCCCGTGCAAACGGGAAAAATCCCCAGTACAACGGGAAATGCCGGAACCGCAACCTGACCAATTCAGACAATACCGTGGTTAGGTTGAAAACCCCTGCCACAGGGGTCACCGTTGTTGAGGATGTTGTCAAGGGCAATACAGCGTTTCAGAATGCCGAAATTGACGATTTCATCATACAGAGAAGCAATGGGGTGGCCATGTACAACCTGGCCGTGGTGGTGGATGATCTGACCATGAATATCAACACCATTATCCGGGGGGATGATCACCTGGTCAACACCCCGAAACAGATATTGATCTACAAGGCCCTGGGAGCGGACCTACCGCTGTTCGGCCATGTACCCATGGTGCTCGGGGCGGATAAGGCCCGGCTGAGCAAGCGCCACGGCGCCATGTCCGTGGGGGAATATCAGAAAATGGGATTTCTGGCCGATGCCATGATTAATTACCTGGTCCGCCTGGGGTGGTCCCATGGGGATCAGGAATATTTTGAACGGGATGACCTAATTGAAAAATTTGACCTGGAACATCTGGGCCGGTCTGCTTCCATGTTTGATACAGACAAGCTTCTGGCATTGAATGCCAAACATATCCAGGCCAAATCCCCCGAAGAATTAGGGGAGCATCTCTTGTTCCACCTGGATGCCCTTGGCATCCAGGCCCAAAATGATGCTTTTACCCAAGGCGTGATTGAAACCCTCCAGCCCAGAAGCAAAACCCTGGTTGAAATGGCCAGGGCAGCGGTTTTTTATTATAAAGAGGAAATCGATTTTGATGAAAAGGCTGCCAACAAATTTCTTAAACCCGAAACCATGGAGATGCTGACAAAAGCTGTAGATGCCATAGAGACTCTTTCCGACTATACCCAGGACAATCTTGAAAATATCTTCAAGCAGATAATGGAAGAGACCGGCCTTGGCTTCGGCAAGATTGCCCAACCCCTGAGGGTGGCAATCACCGGCACCACAGTGAGCCCCGGCATATTTGAAATGCTCCTGGCCCTGGGCCAAGTCCAAACAATTTTGCGGATCAGAAAAGCCGTCTCCTTTATTCAGGAACGAACATAAAGCATCCCTGCATATCCGACAAAGCTGTCTGATTTAGACTTTTCAAAACTTGTGGCGTAGTCAAGCTCAATTGCCTTGACTGCGCCATTTTTTTTGCAGGCGGCCAGGGTTGCGACGACGGCGCCAGGACAGCACATGTTTCTGTGATCCTGCTGGGCAATGACCCCGGCTGTATCCATTTCCTTCATCACGGCAATCGCGCTTTGGTCATTCTCGGTTGTCACCCATTCAACTGCCTTTTTCCCTAGCCCGGCCGGTGTAAACCCGAAATCCGGCCCGTAATGGGTCATGTCGGTGGAGCCGATTATCCGGATACTCCGGCCCAGTTTTTTTGCTTCTTCCACGGCCATGCCTCCGATGATAGGGGCAAGACCACTGGGAGCCACACCGCAGACAACAATTTTGGCCCCGGGAAAAAAATATTTAATAAAGGGATATTGGAGTTCCAGGGTATTTTCGTCGGGAAACTTTTCAGGGGATCGTTTCCGGATGCTGACGCCCCCGGCAATATTTTGGGCAAGCTCCTGGTCCACCTCAATCTCCCCAAGGGGGGTTTCCACGCACCCATGGGTCAGGATAAAGGGTTCTGACTGCCTGTGCATATGGGCACCAAACAAAAGAATAGTATCAATATTGTCTGTATTATCAGTATCAGATTCCTTGGGCTGAAGAGAGGCAATAACCCGGCAGGCGATACTGCCGGAAAAGTGCCAGCCGGCATGGGGAACAATTCCGCCGACAAAATCCCCCCCAACCCTCCCCTGGCCTTCCTTTAAAAATTGCTCAATGGCGGCTTCACACTCAACTGCGGTGCCGGGATACCAGGTGCCGGCAAAGGCGGTCCGTTTTTTTTCCATGCTCCTCCCCCTTTTTTTTAAAATAGTTTCTAGTGCCCTGTTTTTTCTCTTACCTTTTTTCTCAGCCATTCAAGCCAGGGCTCAAATCCCTCCTGGGTTTTGGCGGAAATTTCAAACACAGGCATGCCCGGGTGAACCTTTTTCATATTGTCCACGGCCAGGGCCGCATCAAAGTCAAGGTAGGGCAAAAGATCCACCTTATTCAAGATAGCAACATCTGCCACCTGGAATATGAGGGGATA
>PIVS01000097.1 GCA_003353855.1 Desulfobacteraceae bacterium | reverse complement strand
GTATTTATTTAAAAAATCAATGGCATAGGAGGACAGCTTTACGATATCCTTTCCCATTTTGTCTGAATATTTTTTTGCAAAATGGGCGGACAAAAGTTCTACATCCCCTTTCCTGTCCCGCAGGGGGGGTACCTTGATGGGAATGACATTGAGGCGGAAGAAAAGATCCTCCCGGAAATTGCCGTCGATCACTTCCTGCTCCAGCTTTTTGTTTGTGGCGGATATGATCCTGACATCCACTTCGATTTCCGTGGTGCCCCCCACCGGTTTAAATGAAGTTTCCTGAACAGCTCTCAGCAGTTTTACCTGGAGCATGGTGGATAATTCACCTATTTCATCTAAGAAAATAGTTCCGTGATTGGCAGCTTCAAACAGCCCTTTTTTATCGTTGACCGCCCCGGTAAAAGAGCCTTTGACATGGCCGAAAAATTCGCTTTCCATCAAGGTGTCGGTTATTCCCCCGCAGTTAACCACCACAAAGGGTTTGCTCTTTCTGTCGGAATTTTCATGGATGGCTCTTGCAATGAGCTCCTTTCCCGTACCGCTTTCCCCTGTAACCAGCACATTGGTTTTGGTGGAGGCAATCTGCTGGACCCTTTTATAGATGGCCAGCATTCCGGGGCTGTTTCCAATTATCCTATCAAAATGGAGATGATCCTTAAGCTCCAGGGATCGCCTTTCTTTGTCATGGTCAAGGGTCTTGAGTTCCAGGGCTTTTGCAATGGTGGTTTTAAGCTCAATATTGTCAAAGGGCTTGGGCACAAAATCATAGGCCCCCTGGTTCATGGCATCCACGGCAATTTCCGTGGTGGAATAGGCGGATATCATGATCACAACCGTATCCGGGTCCTGTTTTTTAGCCTCTTTTAAAACATCAAGGCCGGTGATATCCCCCAGGCGGATATCGGACAATACAAGATCATAGGAATTGTTTTGAATCAGTTTGACTGCTTTTTTGCCGTTCCCGGCAAGGGAGACCCTATATCCTTCCTTGGACAAAAGCACATCCAGAAACTCCCGCATACTGGCTTCATCATCCACCACAAGAATACGATGCGGCTTTTTCATATTCCAGATCCTCTAGCAATTGAAATTTTGGCAATTGGAGTTTTAACTTTCTCTTTGATAAACAACCCTCCCGTCAACCATGGTCAAAAACGCCTCCCCCTTCACCTGTCGGCCTGCAAAGGGGGTGTTTTTACATTTTGATACAAAGGCTGTAGGATCGATTTTATATTGGGACTCAGGATCTATGACGGTAAGGTCAGCAGGATTTCCTTTCTTTATATCATTATCTATCTTAAGCATTTTGGCGGGCTGTTTTGACATTTTGACCACAAGATCTTCCAGGGACAAAAACCCGTCCTGGACAAGCTTGAGGGACAGGGGCAAAGAGGTTTCAAGCCCCACAATACCAAATGCCGCCCTGTCAAACTCAACATCCTTTTCATCCACATCATGGGGTGCATGGTCCGAGGCAATCATATCAATGGTGCCGTCCACAAGGCCTTCAATGATCGCTTTTCGGTCATTTTCAGACCGCAGGGGGGGATTCATCTTAAAGTTGGTATCATAGTCCACCACCGATTCGTCATTTAAGGTAAAATAATGGGGGGCGGTTTCACAACTCACATTCACCCCTCTCTTTTTTGCCCGGCGGATCGCTTCAATGGACTCGGCCGTGCTCATGTGACAAAAATGAACAGCGGCTCCGGTGAGTTCACTCAAGGCAATATCCCTGACCACCATGATGCTCTCTGCGGCATTGGGGATTCCCTTTATTCCCTGGGAGGTGGCATGGGGGCCTTCGTTCATGGAGCCGCCGTCGGCAAGGCTTTTATCTTCTGCATGAACAAATATGGGAATATCAAGCCCCTTGCAATATTCAAGGGATCGCCTCATCATCTGGGAATTTTCAACGGGGAGTCCGTCATCGGTGGCAGCTCTTATGCCCTCCTTTTGCATATCATAAAGTTCCGACAATGATGTCCCGGAAGACCCTTGAGAAATGGCACCTGCCGGATAGACCTTGGCGGCACGGGCTTGTTTGCCTTTATTGATAATAAAGCTGGTTACCTGGCTGTTATCATTTACCGGAGTTGTGTTGGGCATGGAGCAGACGGCTGTGAACCCGCCCCTTACCGCAGCTTTTAATCCGGTTTCAATGGTTTCCTTATATTCATGGCCGGGCTCCCGAAGGTGAACATGGATATCAATCAAACCCGGCACCACAATCATGCCCTGGGCTTCCACCACCTGAATATCTGAGTTAGCATCGCAGATAGTATCTGACAAATTGATCTTCTTCAGTAGATCTTTTGAATCGGCGGGATCAAGTATTGCCTCAATTACACCATGGGATACCAGGATATCTTTTTTGCCGTCCAGGTTCCCGGGATCAAGAACCCTTGCTCCTTTAATCAGAATCTGCATGTCTGCTGCCTCCTGCCACTATGTAAAAAAGGGCCATTCTCAATGCAACCCCGTTGGTGACCTGGTCTAAAATCATGGAACAATCGGAATCTGCCACCTCACTTGCTATTTCAACCCCCCGGTTCATGGGTCCGGGGTGCATCACAATTACATCCTTTTGGGCAAGCTTTACCCTGGCCGGATTCAACCCGTAAAGGCTTGCATATTCACGCTCGCTGGGAAATAGTATGTTTCCCTGTCTTTCCCTTTGAATCCTGAGCATCATTATAACATCCGCCCCTTCCACACAGGCATCCATATTTTTTGCCACCCGGCACCCAAGAGCTTCAATTCCCATGGGAATCATGGTTTGGGGTGCACAAATGGTGACGTTTGCCCCCATTTTTGAAAAACCGATGATGTCGGATCTTGCAACCCTGGAATGGGATATGTCCCCCACAATGGAAATATTAAGTCCTTCCAGGCTGCCTTTTTTCTCCCGGATACTCATCATATCCAGAAGGGACTGGGAGGGGTGGGCATGGATGCCGTCTCCGGCATTGATAATAGAGCAGTTTACCCGTTTTGAAATCACATGGGCCGCCCCGGAGGAGGAGTGGCGCATGACAATGACATCGGGGTTCATGGCCTCAAGGTTTTTTGCCGTATCAATGAGGGTTTCCCCCTTTACAATGCTGGAGGAACTTTTAGCAATGGAAACCGTGTCGGCCGACAGGCGCTTGGCCGCAATTTCAAAGGAAAGCTTTGTCCTTGTTGAAGGTTCCTGAAAAAAAAGGATAATGGTTTTACCCCTGAGTGTGGGTACCTTTTTAACCGGCCGCTCTGAAATTTCCTTCATCCCCTGGGCCGTATCAAGAATCATGGTGATTTCCCCGGTATCAAGAGACTTGATATCAAGAATATCTTTTTTTTCAAAACGCATATTACCTGCCTTGTTTAAAAATCACTTAAAATAGTAAATTGCCAAGTCTATTCCAGCGGACCCCGAAATCTTCCTTGTTCCAGGACCAATAAATCATGAAGGCTTCACCTTTGACCTCGGTGAGATCTACAAAGCCCCAGAACCTGCTGTCATGACTGTTATCTCTATTATCACCCATGACAAACAGCTTATTGTCGGGGATGGTTATTTTCTTTAAATTATCCCTGGTACTGAAATTGCCAGGGATGATCCTGTTATCCTTGTGTATGGCATAGGGTTCCATTGTGACAAGTTTGTCATTCACATATAGCTGCTTGTCTATGATCTCAAGGGTATCTCCCCCCGCTGCCACCACCCGTTTAATAAAATCCTTGGAGGGATCCTCGGGGTATTTAAAGACCACAATATCTCCCCGGACAGGATCTTTTACCGGGATCAGGGTCTTGCCTTTGGTAAAGGGTATTTTTACCCCGTAAATAAATTTATTAACCAGGATCTGGTCTCCGATCTGCAGGGTTTCCAACATGGAGCCCGAAGGAATTTTAAAGGCCTGTACAATAAATGTCCGGATGAACATGGCAATGATGATGGCAATGACAATGGCTTCTATGTTTTCCCGCCAGACATTTTTTTTAGCCGTCTTTATTTTTGCTGTCTTTTCCTGGATAGTATTTTTTTCAGTAGTCATATTTTAATTTCACTTTACAATTTAAGAGAACAGGTGCTGTGGGTGTCCTAAAAAGAATTTGGAACCCTGGATCTCACGTTTCAGTATCTCTGCAATTTTTCTTGCTTTTACCATACTGGACAGGGGAACCGTTGGAATTTCTTCACCCTTGAGCATGATACTGCCACTTTTTAACTCGGCATAACTGACCTGGCCATAGGATTTTGAAATGGCCTGGGGGTAATCATACCCGTAATCAATCACCTGGGTAAAAATTTGGTCATCTGAAACCGCTGTAAATTTCAGCATCTCCTCGTTTAAAATGGGGATGGGGATGCCAAGACCGATGGAAAGGGAACATCCGTACCCCCTGATGCTCTGCCCCACCAGCCATTCCTGCGACATCTCCTTTAAATCACCCATGACGGACAGGGTTCCCGAAGGCGTCACCGGAACTCCGTTCAAGCCTCTTTCCACATCCTTTTTATGCTGGGTTCCTGTCCAGGTGACATACCCCTGGGCCCCCCCCAGAAAAATCCTGGTGCCAAGGCCAATGGTCTTTAAATAGGGATCATTGAACAAAGGGCTCAACTCACCTGAAGTCGAATAATTGGCATTCCCCATTTTTGATTTCAAGGTTCCCATATAGGTATATTTTATTTTATCCGACCTGTTTATGGCACAATTATAATTTTGATATGCATTGCGCGGATTGCAGAGCATGGCATTGGGCAGATCTTTCAACCTCACCATCTTTTCTATTCTCTTGTTGGGATAGCAGTCGGTACCATAACTTTCCGCCCTGACTTCCACCTGTCTACCCGCCACAAGATCCTGGATCACATGTCCGCCGCCATAATTAAATTCACCTGGATGATGTTTGTTTAAAGGATCATCATCACAGGTCTGGGTTGCACCAAGATAGCAGTCCACCGCGGCAACCCCCGAATATGCCGGCACATTGTTAAACCAGGTTTTGGTGGTTCGCACAAGGGGTTTGAACTGACCTATATTAATAAAGGCCCCGGAAGAGCACATGGGTGCAAAGGTTCCTGTTGTGACAACATCAACTTTTTTGGCAGCTTCAACCACGCCCTGCTTTTGAGCAATCTCAATGATTTCTTCCGCCGTGACAACCACAGCCTCGCCCTGGGCAATTTTTTTATTTATCTGCTCATAGGTTTTGTTTACTTTAAATTCATTCATAATTAACCTTTTTCGATCATTTTACCCGATCATTTTCCCGTATGTTTAACAGATTCAATTTTTGAAAGGATATTATTTTTTATCCAGGCGGTATCCCACCATTCAACAGGATTAACAAAAACATTGTGGACAATCATTGAAAAGTGCAAATGATCCCCTCCGGCAAGGCCGGTGAGTCCTGTGGTACCGATGACATCTCCCTTTGATACCCTGTCCCCTTCATTAACCGTTATTTCATTTAAATGGGAATAGAGACTGGCAAGGCCGAACCCGTGGTCAATGATAACGGTATTGCCAAAAATTCCCTCGTCGGCCGCCATGACCACACGACCCCCATTGGCAGCACCAACCTTTGCATTGGCAGTGGAGGCAAGATCCATTCCCAGGTGGACAGCACGGTCTACTTCCTTGCCCTTGTATTTATAAATCCTCCGGTCGGCAAAGCCTGAACGGGTAGCAGCGCCTGCAAGCCTGGCAAACCGGCCCTTCCACAATTTCTCCCCGACTGTATCCTGGGGAACGTTCAAAATGGCGGTTACATTTTTTTCCCTCAGTTTTTCATTAATATATAAAAATTTTTCAAGCAATGGGTTTTTGGATCCCGCAAAGGTGTCTTCCATTTCATCCAGATCAAAATCCGGCATTTTAAAATTAAGGAATCTGTCTGATATATTCAAGGTGTCTGTTTTAAAGCTTCTATCCCTGATGTAATGGTGGAACCCCCTTTTGGCATGATTGCCTGCAAGATCCTGGGCCGTGACAAAAATCTGGGTCCCCGGACCCTGGGTGTGATCCAGGGCAAAAAAAGCGGTATAGATATCAGGGTTCTCAAACATGCCCGAATAGCCAGGAAAAAAATTATCCCCGACCATGACCCCGCTCTTGACATTTTCCTCAAACATCTTGTAAATCACCAAACTGGTACCGCCTCTTTCGATATTGTGCCGGCGGGTCAACACCTGAATCTGGGGCGGTTTTGTATCAATAACCACCTTTTTTTCATCGTAGAACACATTACCCCGGTTCCACCCTCGCCATGAATAATCGGACACCATGATCCTGATAAGGGCTTCTCCGTCCTCCATCCCGTATTTACGGGATTCAACCGGAATGACAAAAGAATCTTCATGCACCCCATCGGAAAAAAGACTGAGAACAGAAGAGGGGGGATATTTTTTTTCAAGGAGCACTTTTTCATTGCCCTTCTGCATGATGGAAACCATGATTTTCCTCAGGCCTGTGCCTTTGTCAGCCACTTTCAAGGACATCTCATATGATTTCTTCAAGTATAGAGAAGGCAAGGTTACATCCACCACGGGCTCGGCTCCGTCATATTTATAAAAAAGGACCCATGCAAGGGGGATCAAGACTGCCAGGAAAACAACGATCAAAACAACTTTCTTCATCAAATATACCTATTTTTTCAAGTGGTTAGGATTCATACAAACAAAACGCTTTAAAATACCAGCAATGGTCCAACTTATCAAGGGATTTTACATTCTTGACTTTTTTGGCACCAAAATATAATTTAGCCCATACACTTCAACTTAAGGAATACCAAATGAACAATAACCCAGAAAACAATAACCTGAAGAACAATTTCTTTTTTAAATTAATTAACACCCCCTCCCCTTCTTTTTTCCTCATAGCAGGACCCTGTGTGATTGAAAACCATGAAACCTGTTTTTCCATTGCCCGGAGTCTTAAAAAAACCACGGAAAAACTGGGAATCCCCTTTATATTCAAAGCCTCTTTTGACAAAGCGAACCGGACTTCCATTGATGCATTTAGGGGCCCTGGATTTGAAGAAGGATTAGATATTCTCAACCAGATTAAACGCAAGCTCAAGGTCCCTGTCCTTTCGGATATCCATCTTCCGGACCAGGCTCAGAAAGCGGCCAGGGTCCTTGATATCATACAGATCCCTGCCTTTTTGTGCCGGCAGACCGATTTGATTCATGCAGCCTGCGCCACGGGACTGCCGGTAAATATAAAAAAGGGACAATTTCTCTCCCCCTTCGAGTGTAAAAACATCATCACCAAGGCCACCTCCTTTGGAAATCATGATATCAGCATCACCGAGAGAGGCGCCTGTTTCGGTTATAATAATCTTGTGGTGGATTTCAGATCCATCCATATTCTCAATGAAATGGGTATCCCGGTCATATTTGATGCCACCCACAGCGTCCAACTACCGGGGGGAGCGTCTGATTCATCTGGGGGAGAAAGCAAATTTGTCCCCACCCTTTCAAAGGCTGCCATTGCGGCAGGAACCCATGGGTTGTTCATCGAAACCCACCCGGAACCTGAAAAAGCGCTTTGTGACGGCCCCAATTCCATGCCCCTCGATGACATGGAACCCCTGCTTACAACCCTTATGGCCATCAAAAAGGTATCATAAAACAATGAAATTAAACCGGATCAAATTGCTTCTTCTGGATGTGGACGGGGTTCTGACCGACGGACAAATCATCTATACGGATTCAGGTGAGCAGATCAAAAGTTTTAGTTCCAAGGACGGCATGGGGCTGCGGCTTCTCATGGATAACGGTATCAGGGTAGGCATTGTTACCGGTCGAAAATCCGACGCCCTGGCCCACCGCTGCCGGAATCTGGGCATTGATCTTGTTTTTGACGGTATCTCCGATAAGGGTGCAGCCTTTATCAAGATTGCCGAACAAACAGGGATTTTGGCCAAAGATATTGCCTTTGCGGGGGACGACCTCATCGACCTGCCTGCAATGATCCGGGCAGGCGTTTCCTTTACGGTCCCGGATGCGCCGGAGGAAGTAAAACTTAAGGCCGACATGGTCACGTCTGCCCGGGGAGGCCATGGTGCGGTGAGGGAAATTTGTGAGCTCATCCTCAAATCAAAGGGTGTGTGGGAACAGCTTATCAACAAATACCTGTCATGAATAAATCCGGTAGAAAAAAACTAATTCTTCCCTTGATCGGGCTGCTCATCTGTATTCTCATCGGAGTTGGAATCTTTTTTTATGCGAACACGCTTTTGAACACCCCCATTACCATAAAAGAGATTAACATAGACTCCGAGGCTGCGCTGAAGCTCAATGTGCTCGAACAGATTTCCAAAAAAAACGGAATTACCGAATGGAAATTAAAGGCTGCTTCTGCCACCCTCTTAAAGAAAGAAGACAAGGCAATCCTGGAAGAGGTTGATGTTATTTTCTATACAAAAAATAACACCACAGTCCACCTGACATCAGACCGGGGTACTCTAAATACCAAAACCCATGATATGAGCTTTTTGGGAAATGTTATTGTCCTTTATGAAACTTATACCCTCAGAACTGATAAGTTGCATTATGTAAAAAAACCACATATAATACGTTCCGATGCACATGTCACCCTTGAGGACAGGGAATCGGTTATTGAAGCGGATTCCATGTTAACCCAATTAAACCTGAACAGAACCACTTTAGAAGGACATGTTAAAGGAAAATTTAGTGAAAATTTTAACATCCCATAATCACGCTCCCGCTGCTCCCGCATTTTTTGTCATTCTTGTTTGTGTTCTGTTTTTTTGCCTGTTTGTTATCAGTGCTCCGGCAGCCTTTGCCAAGACTGCAAACCAATCTGATAATAAAACCGTGGCGGGAAAAAAAATAGCAAATAAAACCCTCCATGTGGTATCCGATAAAATGGTCGCCCAAAAAGATTCTTCCATGGTCGAATTCATCGGCAATGTCAAGGCGACCAGGGAAGACTCCATTATTTTGGCCGATTCCATAAAGATATTTATCCATTCCGCCCAAACAAAAAAAGAAGGGCAGACCGATTTAAAAAAAATCGTTGCCACTGGAAATGTGGAATATACGGCAGGAGAAAGGAAAGCCTTTGCTGATAAAGCAGTCTATACAACAAGTGATGAGGTCCTTATCCTGACCGGCAAAGCTCCGAAACTTGTTACCGGAGACAGCCAGATTACCGGAAAAAAAATAACCCTATTCAGGAATGAAGACAGGGTTATGGTCGAAAGCGATGGGAAAACCCGTGTCCAGGCTGTTTTCAATCCCGAAGACCAGAAAAAGGCTGCACAACAAAAGGATGCACAACAATAGATGTCAGAACTGCTAATTGAAAATTTAGTAAAAATCTACAACGGCAAAACAGTGGTGAACAAAGTCAACCTGACCGTAAACCAGGGTAAGGTTACAGGTCTTCTAGGCCCAAATGGTGCCGGAAAAACCACCACTTTCTACATGACAGTTGGAATGATCAGACCCAACGAGGGAAGCGTCTATCTGGATAAAGAGGATATCACGGCACACCCCATGTACATCAGGGCCAGAAAAGGAATCGGATATCTGCCCCAGGAATCATCTATTTTCAAGAAACTTACGGTAAGAGAAAATATAACCGCCATACTGGAAGTATTACCCAAAAACAAAATTGATATTGAAGAAAAAGCTGCAGGCCTTATGAAAGAATTGGGAATTGACGCACTTTCCCATCAAAAAGCTGCATCTTTGTCCGGGGGAGAAAGACGGCGCCTTGAAATATCCCGGGTCCTGGCCACAGACCCCAAATTCATTCTTCTTGATGAACCCTTTGCCGGAGTAGACCCGTTGGCAGTTATTGACATTCAGCAAATCATCTCCCAGTTAACCAACAGAGGAATTGGTGTTTTAATTTCCGATCACAATGTCAGGGAGACCCTTGGGGTATGTGATCATGCATATATTATGAGTCAGGGTGTTGTGATTGAATCAGGATCGCCTGAAAAAATCATTTCAAGTGAAATTGCTAAAAAAATCTATCTGGGGGAAAATTTTAAACTTTAATTATGGAACTTGGACTACAACAAACCCTCTCGTTGACCCAGCAGTTGGTGATGACCCCCCAACTCCAGCAGGCCATCAAGCTACTTCAATTGTCAAGGCTGGAACTTGCAGAGACCATTTCCCAGGAAATGGAGCAGAACCCGGCCCTTGAAGAAGAAATGAATGAGGACAGATCAGACAAGAAGATCACTGCCCAGGAAAGTGAAACAATTGCCCAGGAGAAAGAATCCCCTGCCAAGGAAATCACAATTGATGAAAAGGTCCGATCGGATACAGACTGGGACAACTACATTAACGAATATAATTCCACAGGACGGATATACACAGAATCTGAAAATACCGAAGCCCCTAATTTTGAAGCATTTACCCCGGAGAAAAAAACCCTGGAAGATCATCTCAAATGGCAATTGATGCTTTCCGGGCTGAATGATGCTGAGGAGCGTTTGGGCCATGTGATAATCGGGAATCTGAACAGGGACGGCTACCTTTGCTCCGATGTGGATGAAATAGCCCAGACTGCCGAGGTGGAAACCCAGACCGTTGAAAAAGTGCTTGCAGTCCTCCAGACCTTTGACCCCCCTGGAATATGCGCAAGGGATTTGAGTGAAACCCTGCTGATCCAGGTTAAAATGCTGGGGATTGAAAATCATGTTATTACCGAGATCATCACCCATCACTTGAAAAATCTTGAAAACCGAAACACAAAAAAAATAGCAAAAACCCTTCGGATTTCCACCGATGATGTCCGTGCCGCCGTTAAAATCATTCAATATCTGGAGCCCAAACCAGGACGAAAATTTACCATGGATGAACCCGCCTATATCACTCCTGATATCTATGTCTACAAAGATGGGGACGGATTTAAAATAGTGATGAATGACGATGGCCTGCCCAAATTAAGAATCTCTAGGTTTTATCGAACCGCCATTGCAGACGGAAAAAAAATCTCAAAGGAAACAAAAACCTATTTAAACGAAAAAATGCAATCTGCATCCTGGCTGATTAAAAGCATCCACCAGCGCCAGAAAACCATTTACCTTGTCATGGAAAGCATTATTAAATTCCAGCATGAATTTTTTGAAAAAGGAATTGCCTATCTGCGACCTCTCATTTTAAAAGATATTGCAGAAGATATTGAAATGCATGAATCAACCATCAGCCGGGTAACCACCAACAAATATGCCTACACACCCCAGGGACTCTTTGAGTTAAAATATTTTTTTAACAGCTCCATTGGCCGGACAGACGGTCAATCCATGGCATCTGCCAGTGTTAAAGACAAAATCCGGCTGCTCATTGAAAATGAAGATCCCATCTCCCCGCTCAGCGATGACAAGATTGCCGTTATTCTTCAAAAATCAAACATTGAGATTGCCAGAAGAACCGTTGCAAAATACAGAAAGGTACTCAATATTCTACCTTCCAACAAACGGAAACAACTCTAAGGAGGTTTTGTATGCAAACAAGTGTGACATTTAAAAAAATTGACTCCTCTGATTCTCTGAAGGCCTATGCACAAAAAAAACTGGATAGATTCGATAAAATGCTGGATAACCCGGGTGAGGCGCACCTGGTATTATCCGTCCAAAAAATCAGACATATTGCAGAACTGACCCTCACCTGCGACCGGCTCAATATCCATGCCAAAGAAGAATCCGAAAACATGTATTCATCCATTGACGCACTCATTGATAAGGTAAAAGCCCGGATTAATAAGCATAAAGAAAAAATTAAACGGCATATGTCAGGAAACAAACAAAGTCTTAAAAATGATACCCTGGAATTCACTTCACCCCAGGCCATTCAAAAGCCAGAAGAAAATTTAGAGACCATCATCATCGAACCCATTGACGACAAGCCAATGGATGTAGATGATGCTGTGATTGAACTCAATTCCTCCAACCAATCATTTTTTGTATTCAACAATGCCAGGACTGAGCAGTTGAATGTTCTTTATAAACACAACAATGGGAAACTGGGCCTCATTCAACCCAGGGGATAAAATTTTAAATGAAAATCAGTGAGATTCTTAACAAGGATTCAATTGTTGCCAAACTGGAATCAACCCATAAAAACGGGGTTATCAAGGAGCTGTCCCGGGCCATATCACAAGCCACAGATGCCTTGCCAGACGACATTGCTGCTGTCCTCATGGAAAGGGAAACCCTCGGCAGCACAGGAATCGGCGGCGGTATCGCCATACCACACGGAAAACTTGATTCTGTAAAATCGGTCACCGTGGGATTTGGCCTCAGCCGTGAAGGCGTCGAATATGACTCCCTGGACAATAGATTGGTCCATATTTTTTTCCTGCTGCTTACTCCGGAAAACAGTACTGGCAGCCACTTGAAAGTTTTGGCCCAAATTTCAAAGCTCCTGAAAAAGACTCAATTCAAAAAAGGGCTTCGGACAGCCAAGTCAGTGGATGAAATTTATGAAATTATCATGGAGCAGAATGAAGAGTTTTAAATGGAAAACCAGAAAGTCTACATCATAACCGGCCTTTCCGGGTCGGGAAAAAGTACGGCAATTCAGGCCTTTGAAGATGCCTCCTTTTATTGTATTGACAACATGCCCATGGAACTGATCCCAAAATTCCTTGAGCTTCCTTTAAAGGATACATTTGTTGTAAAAGGCACTGCTTTTGTAATGGATATGCGGTCAATGAACTTTATCCAAAATTATGCCGCTGATATTTCTGCCATTGAAAACCTTGGTATTTCCCCCCAGATTATTTTCCTTGATGCCGGTGTTGACACTCTTTTAAAACGATTCAGCCAAACCCGAAGACACCATCCTCTTGCCCACGCAACAAGCCTTTTGGAAAGCATAAAATCAGAAAAACAAAGCATGCAGTCCATCAAACAACTTGCCCACCATATTATAGATACCAGCACCTATAATGTTCACCAGCTAAAGTCTGTAATCCTGGATTTAATTCATGAAGGCAAAAAAAGAATCAGCCTGATGAAAATCAATATCCTTTCCTTTGGTTTTAAATACGGCATTCCCAATGATGCAGACCTGATCATGGACCTGCGGTTTCTTGCCAACCCATATTTTGTTCCTGAATTGAAAAACCTGGATGGTGAATCCGAGGCCATAAAAAAATTTGTCACAACAAACCCTGAAACAATAGCGTTTCTTGATAAATACACCATTCTTCTTGATTACTTAATTCCCTTGTACAAAAGGGAGAACAAAGCATATTTAACCATTGCCCTCGGATGTACCGGCGGCAGACACAGAAGTGTCGCTATTGCTCGAAGCATTTTTGAACATCTTAACAAAAAAGGGCTCACCCCCGGCATTATCCACAGGGATATTGACAGGGATGTAAAAGAAATATGACAGGTATATTAGTCGTTACCCATGCC
>PIVS01000566.1 GCA_003353855.1 Desulfobacteraceae bacterium | reverse complement strand
AACTTCTTTCTGGATGGGTTCCGGATTACGTTTGGCAGGATCGGCTTCTTTGAATTCTTTTCCAATTACCGTGGAAATTACATTCAGACTTTCACCAAATAGAATCATGCTATTTTCCTTTAAATTTTACAATTGTGAATTTTTAAAGGGGTGGAACTAATGTCCCGCCCCTTGTCTTACTTATTTTGCTTTGAGGAAAGCCGGCAGATGCGCTGCTTCTCTCGGGCCAACCGTAATGGTCCAGCCGGGAAGTTCTTCTTCAATGTCGCCTGCAATGGCTGCGGCATATCCGGGGATAATGAGCTCGGTATGTTTTACCTTGTCCATGATTCCGCTCTTTTTAATAAAGAGCCCCACGTCATCGCCGCCAAATTTGCCGGCAGCCCATGCAGTCAAGACTGACAGACCTTCAGAGTCTTTGATCAACAGCCATGCCGGTACTTTACTGGCTTCGATTTCACCAGAAACAATGAAATAAGTCAAGGCAAAATTGGTGGTTACCAGAACAGGTGAGTTTTCATCGGGGTTACCGATTTCAAAAATACCTTCGATAACGGTCATGGGCCGCTGGGGATCGGTAAAGATATTGAGTCTTTCCAGAAGCAGCGGGAAGAGAGATTCCGAAGTGAAATCAGACAGAACCACAATGCCGCCGTATTTAGCAACAAGCATGCCTGCTATCATTGTTTCCATATCCAGATTGGAAGCCATTTCACTTGGAAAGGAAATGGAGGGGAAACCAAGGGCTTTGTTGCCGGCTTTCAATGCTGCCCTGCGCATGGCAACCTGATCTTCAAGAACCTGTTTGATTTCCCTGGAACCAGGATCCAATACCAGGTCTTTGAGACCCATGCCGGTAAGTTTTTCTGTCAGGGGAATAAGCGCTTCAACCGAATCGGCTTTTACGGCCAGGGGCAGATCCGATTCCTTGGCAAGGGCACCCATATAATCTACATTAGCTTGTGTGGCGGCATAGAGAAGGGGCCGTTTGAATCCGGCTGTCTCAATGCCGGCCTTCATGACATCAAGGTCTTCGGTCATGAGGACCAGGTTAAATTCAGATTCCTTTGCAATTTTACCTGCAACGGCTGCAAATGCTTGGGCACCGTTACCGGCATCTTTTACAACCAGAAGCTCGGGTCTCAGGTTCAGGCCTACCCGTTCATACTGGAAGGCATTATAAACTTTTAAAGTATTGTCAAGGACTGCAAGATCAATATCGGAAGCCACGGTTGCTGCAAGGACAGTGGGGTTGAAAAAGGTCTTTTCATGTCTGTAAAGAACTGTTTCTCCACCCGTGGTTGTTTTACGAACACCCTTACCCAAAGCAACCGGGCGAATGGGAGGTGCGGATGCTTCGGCCAGTTTTTCCTTTGCTTCGTCGGAAACATAGGGACAGGCGTCCAGTTCTGCTTTTCCCGATGCAAGGTTCATCGCAAAGGCAAGGCATGTGGGTACTCCGCACTCCTTGCAATTTGTTTTGGGAAGGAGTTTGAATATCTGTATACCGGTTAATGCCATTTTTTTCTCCTTAAGTTTTTACAACTTTATGGGAAAGGGGCGGCAAATCTCAATATGGAAGACTGCCGCACCCTTTATATTTAATAATTATCCTACAAGGGAATCCATGGTCAGTGCAGGATGGCCTTTTTCCTTGAGAAAGGGCATGATCTCTTCTTCTGTAATACCCACTGTCTCATCGGCGATCATGTCATAAAGTCCCGGAACGCCCATTGCTTCTCCACGGGCAACGATTCGGTCTTTCAGCTCTTCTTTGAGCATCTTGGGCATCCAGACCATTCTAAGGAGGCCACCGTCGCCAAGGATAAATTTACCCTGGGTAATGTTGTGTTTTGAGTGACCAACAAATCCCGGAGAAGAAGCCCCACCGCCCATAACACCGGCCAATGTGGTAAACTTCATGCCGCAGGGGGTATCTCCTGAATAATCACGGCCAACGGTCATAACCCCGTTACAACCTGGCAGCATGGCAGCGATACATTCGCAGCAGCCGCAGGTGGTCATGGGATCAACTACCATGGAGTAGAAGTTGTAATGGGTAACCGCTCCCCTGGAAGCCTTGTAGATAAAATCATTGACCCCTTTCCACTGACCCAGGTCGGCATCTATGCATTCGCCTTTTTCAATGGGCTGGTTGGGGCCTGTGGGGCTGATCTCAAAGGCAGCCTTGCAGTCCATCCAGTTGTAAGCACCGCAGAGTCCGGTTCTTTCCGGACTAACTGAACATACATGGCTGGGTGCAAAGGACTGGCAGAGGGTGCAAGAGTAGTATACCTCAACATCCTCGTCGGTCATGTTGTCCACGCGGGCGTCACGGGTGGTGTAGTTATCACGTGCCACTGCGGTCAGCTTGTCAACATCTTCTTTCTTGGTGAAAAGCGTTACCTGAACCTTGTCCACTATTTTTGTGAAATCCTGGTGGAATTTGGCATGGAGAACCACGCCTATATCTTTCAGGGTAAAGCCTTTTTCAATGGCGGCTTTAGAAATACGAACCCAGGAGATATCCCTTTGACCTATATGCATGATGCCCTGGATATAGTTAACCAGGTGATGGATCTGACGTTCCATGATGGGTTCAAAATCTTCCTGGAACTCCCGGCCCGCGATTTCAACCTTGATTCCCAAGGGGAAGGTTCCGCCTTCTTTGATACCGTCAATGTCAGGACCAACAACTATTACCTTGCCGTCTTCTATGGCATTCATGTCCGCCATTTTTACAAGCTCGGTACACTGGGTCTTTCCACCGCCGCACTGGGCATAAAGGTCCGCGCCTCTTACTCGCTCACCCTCATAGGCAGGACCGAAGGCACAGGGAATCTCGATATCCGCAACCTGAACCTTAAGGCCCCTGACTTCAACCGATCTTTGAACCATGTCTTCATGGGCAACTGGTGCCACCACATGCTCGTAGGTACAAATACCCGTGGGAAGAATTTCAGGAATCGGTGTATCGGCAATTGTGGGGAAACCCCAGTTTACACAACCTGCTGCTGCAACACCCCATTCGGTTCCAACATCGCCCAGGGCGTTGACAAAGGCAAATACACGGTCCTTGTTGTATTTGAGAATGGTCTTATAATCACCCGGCTGAACACCGCCAAATGCCATGGCAGCCCTGTTGGCAAATCCAAGGGCAAATACAGCAGAAGAAATATCCGGACCAAAGGGAACAATACGGGT
>PIVS01000096.1 GCA_003353855.1 Desulfobacteraceae bacterium | reverse complement strand
GATGGCCTGGCCTTTTTGGGTCCCCCTGCCGGTTCTCCCCACCCTGTGGACATAATTTTCATGTTTTTCAGGCAAATCATAATTGACCACAAAATCCACATCGGGAATATCAATGCCCCTGGCACTTACGTCGGTGGCAATGAGAATCTTAGCCCAGCCGCTTTTAAATTGGCCCATGACAGCACTTCTTTCATCCTGCTCCTTATCCCCGTGGATGGTCAGGGACTTAATCTCCACTCTTTCCAGGGCCTTTGCAACCCTCTCAGCCCTCACCTTTGTACGGACAAAAACGATGATTCTGGCATCTTTATTGTCCTGGATAAATTTCCGCAGAAAAAAGCGCTTGTCATCCATTTCCACAAAGATAACCCCATGGGACACATTTTTTGACACCGGGTCATCCGGGGAAATCTGGATACGGATGGCGGAGCTTTTGACCTGGGAAAAGGCCAGTTTCTTGATTTCTTTGTTAATGGTGGCTGAAAAGAACAGGGTTTGATGCCGCTGGGTCAATTTTCTTTTCACCGACTCAATGTCTTTGATAAACCCTTTGTCCAGCATCTGATCCGCTTCATCCAGGACCAGTACCTTCACTTTTTTAACATCAATGGCGCCCTGGCTGATAAGATCAAACATCCGGCCCGGGGTGGCAACGAGCACATCAATCCCGTCTTTGAGTTTTTTTATCTGGGGATCTTGCTCCACACCACCGAAGAGGGCAAAGCTCTTCACCTTTGTATGGTGTGACAAGGTGGTGAAAACCTCCCCGATCTGGGCGGCCAGTTCCCGGGTAGGGACCATGACAATGCAATGGATACCAAAGGAGCGTTTTGAAGTTTTGGCCCGGTGGATCTTATCAATAATGGGGATGGCAAAGGCCGCGGTCTTTCCGGTTCCGGTCTGGGCAATGGCCAGAACATCCTCTCCTTTCTGTATAGAGGGGATCGCCTTGAACTGGATGTCCGTGGGCCGTTTAAACCCTTCCGCGGCCAGATTTTTCTTTATGGCCGAATCAATATGGTATGTATCAAATTTCATTGAAAATCTTCTTATTATTTAAATGGTTATGATCGGGCAGGATACAAGGAAATGCAGTAAAAAGCAAGACTCCTGGCTTTTAAAAAATCGGGATCTGTTTTTTCTTCGGATAAGAAAAAAACCTTAAAATTGCATGGAATAACTATGCTATGAATGTAAGTGTTGTTTTGACGAATTAGCCTGAATGCTGCCACTCAGGTTCAGGCCAAGACTGCTCTACATTTTTTTTTTGTTGGAAATTCCTTTTGAGCCGCAATCAGGTCAGAGTAATATCCACATTCAGGTCATCGCCGAGGTTGTCCAGTTGCTCTGTCAAATCATCCATGGAGACCTCCGGTGGTATACCGGCCTTAATTTCCATGGCATAGAGGGCGGTACCAGAACCAGGCATATGTTTTTTTTCGGATGTCAGGGTTTCAATATTCACCTTGTTGTCCCCCAGCAACCTGCTGACCTTGAACACGATGCCGCCCTGATCAACCCCTTCAACAAAGATGGTATTCAGCTGACCCTCTTTTTTCTCGGGCGGGTGATGGTATTCCAGAGGACGGATGAAGGCTGAAATATACTTTTCCATTTCCAAGCGCCGACAGTCACGGGTCAACCGTTTTTCGAGATTTTCTCCAGCCCCGGTGAGCAGCAGAATCAGAGTGAACTCATCTGCCAGACGGCCCATATTGGAATCTTCAAGGCTGCAATTGTTATTAAATATCATTTCTGAAATATCGGCTACAATGCCAGGCCGGTCCTTGCCAAAAGCGGTCATGATAAATTTTTGTTCCATAATTTTTTTCATTCCTTTTGGTTATAACATGTTAAACGATTCAATTTATCTATAGGAAAAATAGAGGCCTGGTGTCAATGGTATTAAAACAGTCACAATGTATTCAAGTGCTGCTGTTCCATTGAGAATGGGTCGGCATTGGATGCCCGCTTTTGTCAGAATGGTCTGCCGGGAATCATCCCCGTCACCTGCCATATCGTTTTTGGCATGGTCGCCGGCCACGGACATGAAGGGATAAGACAGGCTGTTTGAATAATTATTACCATTAAGTTTTTAATTGACAGATTGGATTTTAATCCCGAATATATATCCGATCTAATATTAAAAAGGAAACTCCATGATCTCATTTGAATCTGTCAGCCATGATATTGGCAATACCAGAATTTTTTCAGACCTAAGTCTTTGTGTGAATAAAAATGAAAAGGTATTAATCCTGGGCAGATCCGGTTTAGGGAAGACAAGCCTGTTCCGGTTGATCCTTGGATTTGAGCAGCCGGGATCAGGACAGATCCGGATTAACGGGCTGGACCTGGACAAAAATCATATTCATAAGATCCGGGAACAGATATTTTATTTAAGCCAGGATATTGACCTGAAGGATGAGGTCATCCTCCGCCTTTTGAAAGATATCTGGGAATTCAACTTTTCAACAAAACTATCCCGGGAAGAGCTGAACAAACAATTAGGTTTTCTGGAACTTTCCCCGGATATACTTGAAAAAAAAACAAGCGACCTGTCCGGAGGTGAACGGCAACGCATAGGGCTTATGATAGGTTTTCTGCTGGACCGGCCCATCTGGCTTCTGGATGAACCCACCTCGGCCCTGGATGATGCCATGAAAAAAAAGATAGCCGATCATATATTATCCCTGGATAAAACCTGCGTCATTATTTCCCATGACCATGGCTGGCAGGACAATTCAACTATTCGAATCGAAAGGTGGTCATAAAATGGGTGCCCAGGACCTGAACATATTTTCCCTTGCTTCATTATTGATATTTCTTTTTCCCATCCTTTATATCAGCCGATATTTGAAACTTGGAATTAACAGGAAAATCATCGTTGGTATGGGTAGGATGTGTCTTCAGCTCAGCTTTGTGGGACTCTATCTTGAATTTTTATTCAAACTTGATTCCCCCTGGCTCAACGGGGCCTACCTGCTGCTCATGATTTCCATTGCCTGTCATTCCATATTGAAATCCAGCAATCTCAAATTTTCTATTTTTTTTAAGCCCTTGTTTATTTCAGTGCTGATCCCCTTTACCCTTGTTTTATTCTTTTTCAATTCCGTGGTGCTTAATATTGACAACCTGTTTGAAGCCAAATACCTGGTTCCAGTGGGGGGAATGCTGTTGGGAAACTGCCTGAGAAGTACCATCATCGGCCTCACTAATTTTTATTCCGGTTTAAAGAAAAATGAAAAAGAATATCTCTATTCACTCACCCTTTTTAACAACCGGACCCAGGCTTTAAAACCCTGGTTTAAAGAAAGCCTTGTGGCGGCTATCAACCCGACACTGGCCTCCATGGCCACCATCGGGCTTGTGTCCCTGCCCGGCATGATGACCGGTCAGATTCTGGGGGGATCCATCCCCATTGTTGCCATTAAATATCAGATTGGCATCATGGGGTGTATTTTTTATACTGAATATTTCAGTGTAATGTTATCCATTCTTTTTTCATTGAAAACAGGGTTTAATGAATTTGATATGCTGCGCCCCGATATCTTTCAAAAGAATGGAAACTAAGAGTTCAATTATACTAATCTTTTCATCCCTGCAGCCCCCCGCCTTTTTACTTGACACCCTTTGGGGAAAGGGTTATTTTGACAAAATATTTCAGGTGCTGCCAGATGCAGTTAAAAGGGAATCCTGTGAAATTCAGGAACGGACCCGCCGCTGTAACCGGGGATGAACATCACTACAACCACTGCTGAATGTTTTTTTTCAACGGGAAGGAGTGACAAGTAAGCCGATCCGGAAGCCAGAAAACCTGCCTGAATGCTTGATCATTTTACCCGCGAGGACTTGGGTAGGTCAGCCCAATATGGAAAAATTCGGTTCCCATATCAGAAAAGCTTCTGGTATGGGTTTTTTTATTGGTCCTCCACAAAGGGGATAAGGACAAAAAGAGCTTAGTAAAAAGGAGCAGCCACCCATTTGTTCCACATGGAACAAATGGAACCGGGAGTAGATGGATCATCCAGTTAAAGAACCAATTTCATCCGGGCCGCCAGCCACAGGGGCGGGTGATTCCGGATTGAAGAAGATGATGTCGGGCGGCCGATTCAAATATCTGTTGGCGCTGTTTTCCCTTATCCTTTTTGGAATGATCATGGTCTCCCTTTCCATGGGGTATATCTCCATTCCCATGAAAGAGATTGCCGGCATCCTTGCGGGCAAGCTTTTCGGAACTCTGGATATTACCAGCCCCGTGCAGGAAACCTTTGCTGCCGTTATATTTGATATCCGGCTTCCCAGAATTCTAACCTGTGCCGCTGTGGGAGCAGCCCTTTCCATATCCGGGGTTTTGTTCCAGGGAATATTACTAAATCCCCTGGCAGATCCATACACCCTGGGAATTTCCGCCGGAGCTGCCTTTGGAGCAAGTATTGCAATCCTGCTGAATCTTGGGTCCGCCTTTGTATCGATTCCTGCATTTGCATTCACCAGTGCCTGTGCCACCCTGTTTTTTGTCATTTTTTTATCCCATTCATCTTCATCCAATGGGTCTGGACTTTCCTCCAACAACCTGATTCTCTCCGGCATCATTGTGGCGGCTATCCTTTCCGCCGGCATCAGTTTTTTGAAATTTATTGCCAATGAACAGGTCTCGGTTATAATTTTCTGGCTCATGGGCAGCTTTGCTTCAAAAACCTGGCCAAATTTCTGGATCATTTTTGTATTCCTTGTTCTGGGGTTTTTAATTGCTCTTTATTTTGCCAGGGATCTGAATCTCATCTCCCTGGGGGACAGAGCCGCTTCCAGCCTTGGGGTTGATATAAAAAAGGTCACCCTTCTGCTTTTAATAACCGGATCCATGCTGGCGGCTATCTGCGTATCCGTTTCCGGTATCATTGGATTTGTAGGACTTCTTGTTCCCCACATGGTACGGTTTGTCACAGGACCAGACAACAGAAAACTGCTGCCCGCCTCCATGGTGGTCGGCGCTTTTCTGCTGTTGTTTGCCGACACCATTACCCGGGCAGTACTGCCCCATGAAATCCCCATAGGTGTTCTCACTGCCCTCATCGGGGGTCCTGTCTTCTGCTGGATATTCAAAAGGAGCCGCTTGGCATAGCCCATGGAAATCAACCTTCATAACCTTTGTTTTTCCCATGGAGATACTCCCATCATCAGGGAATTATCCTGTAATTTTTCTCCTGGAAAATTTTATGGGATTCTCGGGCCCAATGGGAGCGGAAAAACCACACTTCTGGATCTGATTACAGGTTTTTTACCCCCGGACAAGGGACAGGTACTCCTGGACAAGACAGATATTTTGGCACTGTCACAAAAACAGATTGCCCGAAAACTCTCCCTGGTGTCCCAAAATTATTATATCAATTTTCCTTTTTCAGTGGAGGAGGTGGTGATGATGGGAAGACACCCATACATTAACCGGTTTTCCCAACCCTCGAAAATTGATGTTGATAGGGTTTGCCAGGTTATGGATATCACCGGCATATCCAAGTTAAAACAACGCAAAATCACTGAATTATCAGGAGGAGAAAAACAAAGGTGTATTTTTGCCAGGGCCCTGTGCCAGGACACACCTGTCCTGCTTCTGGATGAAGCCTTTTCCAACATGGATATTAACCATACCCTCCAATTTTTAAGTATCATTAAAAAAATGGTAAGAAAAACAAAGGTAACGATTATCTGTGTTATCCATGATTTAAATCTTGCGGCAGCCTGGGCAGATGAAATTTTGTTTCTAAGGAATGGAGAAATACAGGACAAGGGGAAAACCCGGGATATAATGACCCGGGAGAATATTGAACAGGTTTTTAATGTGGAATCAAAGGTTGAATTCAATGAATATGTTCAGGCAAAACAAGTTTATTTTAAAACCATCTAGGCCAAAAGTATTCAAATGGCTGGCACTGGCTTCTTGCTGTTGCTGCCTCCTCCTTTTTTACTCCCAATGCCTGGCAGCAGACATCATTATTGACAATAACGGCAGGGAAGTTGATGTTAAAACCCCTTTTAAACGGATCATTTCCCTTTATGGTGCCCATACGGAAAACCTTTTTTTTCTTGGCCTTGAAGATCAGATCATCGGTGTCTCCGTTAATGACAACTATCCGGTTCAGGTTCAGGGGAAAATGAAATTTTCCTACCATGACGACCCTGAAAAATTTATTGCAAACATGCCGGACCTTGTACTGATCCGGCCCATGATCGACAATGGATACCCCCAGTTTGCCCGGCAGCTTGAAAAATATGGAATTACGGTGGTTTCCCTACAACCTGCAACCATACCGGAGATGTATGAGTATTGGCTAACCCTTGGCAGGTTAACCGGAAAAGAGACCCAGGCCAATAAAATGGTCACCGGTTTTCAAGAGAAAACTGCCCGTATCCGTGCACTTACCCAGGGGATACCCAGAAAAAAGAAGGTCTATTTCCAGGCAATCCATACCCGGATGAAAACTTTTACCCCCGGCTCCATGCCTATCTTTGCCCTGGAAGCCGCAGGGGCGATCAATGTGGCTGATGATGCCAGGGCATCCCGGAATACCAACATCGCCATTTACGGCAAGGAACAGATTTTGGCAAAGGCATCTGAGATTGACGTTTTTCTGGCCCAAAAAGGAATTATGAATCCAATTCAAAAAGACCAAATCATCAATGAACCAGGATTTAAAATAATTAAGGCAATCAAAAACCAGCAGGTATTTTTAATTGACGAAAATATTGTTTCCAGACCGGTCCCCCGGCTGTATACGGGTATTATTACTATGGGAACCCTTCTATATCCGGATATTTTCAGTCAAATCAGAATAGAAAAGGATTAAATATGAAGAAAACAGGCAAATTATTTGGCGTTGGCGTTGGACCAGGGGATCCTGAATTAATAACGGTTAAGGCCGTCAGGGTGATCAAGGAAGCAAATATTATCTTTACAGCGGCTTCCAGTAAAAATACTTACAGCCTGGCGGTGGAAATAGCCTCACCCTATATTGCATCCACGGCCAGAATCGAACACCTGGGATTCCCCATGACCAAAGACACAAAAGAAGTGGAAACGGCTTGGATTGCCAATGCAAAACAGATAGCAGATGTCATGAAACAGGGCATGACCGCCGTCTTTTTGACCCTGGGTGATCCCACCACCTATTCAACCTTTGGGTATATTTTAAAAAAAATGAATTCTATCATGCCCGAAGCTGATATTGAAACCATTCCGGGCATTACCTCTTTCCATGCGGCATCAGCCAGGTTAAACAGGATCCTGGTGGAAGGAGAAGAATCCCTGTTGGTCACCTCGGGTGCTTATGGAGGAGACCGGATCCGCCAGGTCAACGAAGTGGAGAATGTGGCCATTGTAAAAGCCTATAAAAACATTACAGATATTAATATGGCCCTGAAGGACGCCGGCCTCCACGAAAATGGAGTGGCTGTTTCCAAATGTGGCCGCAAAAACGAAGAAATCATAGCAAGCCTGGATGATCTTGAAACAAGGGAACCCGACTACTGGACATTGATTCTGGCATCAAAATGAAAAAGCACCCGACAAAGAAACAGATCAATTATAAGAAGCTGTGCCTGTCTGTTCTGTTCACCCTGTTTATTCTGGGTGTAAGTGCACTCTATTTTGATACCCTGTCCCCGGCATCATGCATGAAAAAGCTCGGACTGCCCCTGGTGAGGCTCATGGGGTTTATCACCATCGGGCTGCTGGCCGGGCAAATCATTGAAGCCATGGGATGGACAAGGCAGGTGGCGGTTCTGGCACGGCCTTTATTCAAGTATTCCAAAATGGGAAACCATTGCAGCGCAGCTTTTACCATGGCCTTTATATCCGGTGCTGCCGCCAATGCCATGCTCCTGGAGTTTTATGAAGAAAAAAAAATCTCAAAGCTTCAGCTCTTTCTGGCAAATTACATAAACCACTTTCCGGCATTTTT
This sequence comes from Desulfobacteraceae bacterium, assembly GCA_003353855.1. Taxonomy (GTDB): domain Bacteria; phylum Desulfobacterota; class Desulfobacteria; order Desulfobacterales; family Desulfobacteraceae; genus NBML01. Next base: position 5,465 of record PIVS01000096.1, on the reverse strand, counting down.
TCTTCATCTGCCCACCACCATGTTCATTGTCCTTCCTTTGACGGGAATAGCCGGCGGGTATTATTTCTTAATCACCTTCCTGGCCACCTTGTTCAGAACCCTTTGTTTTCTTGGGTTTGGACATTTTTGCCTCAAAGCACCACAAACAATAGCCCCTGAAGGGGTTGTTTACCAGGGTCAAACAGAAACGGCTCAAACTAAAAAAGAGATGAATGCCCGGACAAAACCGGATGGGGCTGCTCTTTTTAAAACCATAAAAAAACAACTGCCTGTTCGCATTGCCAATATTTTTACCTGGGTGCTTCCCATTTATACCCTGGTATACCTATTAAATGCGAATGGATTTTTTGACTATTTAAACCACACTCTATCATCCTATGTAACCATAAGGCTGATGCCCGTGGAATCCTTGTCCATTGTTATTTTAAGTTTTGCTGCTGAATTCACCTCGGGGTTTGCCGCAGCCGGCGCCCTGATGAATGCGGGAGTTCTCAGCATCAAGCAGACAGTGATTGCCCTGCTGCTCGGCAATGTTCTGGCCTTTCCCATCAGAGCCCTCCGGCATCAGCTGCCCAGGTATATGGGGATTTTCGCCCCAAAGATGGGTTTACAATTGTTATTATCAGGACAGTTTTTCAGGGTTGGAAGTATTCTTTTCATTGGAACTATATATTATTTGGCGGTATAAAATGAACCCTGTAAATGTTATCGGAATAGGTCAGGGCAAAAAAGATCTGACACCAGCACACATGGAGCTTATCATGTCGGCAGATCTGCTGGCAGGGGGCAGGCGTCACCTTGAAATGTTTGCCGGTGATCACAAGGGAAAAACCCTTGTGATCACCGGCGCAATTGAGCAGGTGGTCAACAAAATCAAACAAGCGATGATTGACAAGAATGTGGTGGTTCTGGCATCGGGAGATCCGATGTTTTACGGGATCGGCAGTACACTTTCCAGATATATAGATAAAAAACTTCTTAAGATTCACCCCAATATTTCATCTATTGCGGCAGCCTTTGCCGCCATTGGTGAGCCCTGGCATGATGCAAAAATAGTAAGTCTCCATGGAAAAACCAGTCAAAAGTTCCCCTTTTCAAGCCTGACCGGAGAAAGCAAGGCGGCCTTTTTAACCGACAAGAATATGGACCCTGCATATATTGCTTCCATGCTGATCAGCCTGAACCTGTCCGGGTTCAGATTTTGTGTGCTGGAAAACCTGGGAGAAGAGGAAAAAGAAAAAATATCCTGGTTTGATGATTTTTCAAGGGTGGCTGCCCATAAATTTGACCACCCAAACATAGTTATTCTTTTAAACTCCGGCAATTGCCGGGTGAGTGTTCCACATGAAACACATATCGGCATGGACGACACCCTCTATCGGCATTCCAAAGGGCTGATCACCAAATCAGAAATCAGGAGCATTACCCTGTCAAAATTAGAACTGGTTAAAAAAGACCATATCCTATGGGATATTGGATCAGGTTCAGGGTCGGTCGGCATAGAAGCATCCATCCACATACCATGGGGACAGGTTTTTACCGTGGAAAAAAACCAGGAAAGAATTCCGGACATCATCCACAACATACAAATGTTTAATCAATCCAATATCAAAATTTTGAATCTGGATTTTCCTGAAGGAGCTGAACAATTATCCGATCCCGATAGAGTTTTTATTGGCGGCGGCGGCAGCAATCTTGAGCAGATTATCAATACCTGCTGCCTTCGCCTCAAAGAGAAGGGAACCATTGTCATCAATACAATATTGATTCAGAACATGGAGACAGCCATGCGGGTACTCAAACAAAATGGATTTTCTTGCGACATGGTCCACATCCAGGTCTCAAGATCAAAACCCATGCCCTATGGGGACAGACTTGAACCATTAAACCCTGTCTGGATAATTTCAGGCAGAAAACCACAAAACAAGGCTGAGGCACAATGAGCAACACAGAGAATAAGGTAATATTTGCAGGGGCCGGACCCGGTGATCCTGAACTGATGACCATCAAATCCATGAAAGCATTGGAATCGGCTGATCTTGTTATCTACGCCGGATCGCTGGTTCCCGAAGCGGTTCTCTGCTGGAAGGGCAATAACACTGAAACTGTTTCAAGTGCCGGAATGAATCTGGATCAAATCATAGATAAAATACAGATCTATCATGCGTTGGGTAAAAAAGTGGTTCGCCTGCACACAGGGGATCCCTCTTTATACGGTGCTATTTTTGAACAGATCCGGCAGCTTCAGAAACTTGGAATTCCCTATGAGGTACTACCGGGAGTTACGGCTGCCTTTGCCGCATCTTCCAGAATGGGAATGGAATACACCCTTCCTGAAGTTACCCAGACCTTGATCCTGACGCGGATTTCAGGCCGCACACCGGTGCCTGAAAGCGAAGATTTGGAGAAACTTGCTGCCATAAAATCTTCCATGGCCATCTATTTGAGTATAGCACATGTAAAAAGAGTTCAACAAATTTTGGAAACCCACTATGGCAAAGAATCCCTGTGCGCAATTGCCTATAAGGTAAGTCATCCGGAAGAACAAATTTTTTATGCCAAGGCCAGGGATCTGGCAAAAACCTGTGAAGACAATAATATCACACGCCACGCCCTGATAATCGTAGGCAGGGCAGTTGCGGCCAGCACAGGAGACCAGGAGCTTATTCAATCTAAATTATATGATGCAGGTTTTTCCCATGGATACAGAAGCGCTTCTCAAAAATAAAGAGGTTGTTTCTTCCATTGCAATCTGGGCCATCACCCCCAACGGGCTGATCCTCGGCCAGGACCTTTGCACAAAAATTTCCGGGGCCAGGCTCTTTGTGCCTGACAAGCTCCTGTCTGACAAGGAGAATGGGACAACACCCTTTAAAAGGTTGTCAGATGAATTATCACGGCAATTTTGCCAATACCCGGCCCATATTTTTATCTTCTCAACCGGCATTGCCGTCCGTATGATAGCCCCCCTGATCCGGTCAAAAATCACAGATCCCGGGGTAATTGTTTTGGATGACAAGGGAATTCATGCCATCAGCCTGCTGTCAGGGCATTTGGGCGGGGCCAATCGCCTGACACAAGAAATTGCAAGTCTCATCAATGCCAGACCCGTGATCACAACTGCAACAGATATTAACAAACTACCCTCCATTGACCTGCTGGCCCAGGAGAAACATCTCTTCATTGAAAATCCCGGGGCCATCAAAGATGTCAACATGATCTTTTTAAAAAATGAGACCATGGATATCCATGACCCCTTGAATTTTATCAGGACCCAGATCCCAAGAAAATTCATCCGCAGTCAAAAGATCCCGAAACATGGGACAGGAGTGGTGTGCTCCTGGAAAGCGCTAAAAGTTCCACGTGAAACACTTGTGTTGCGGCCCAGAATCTTAAGCGTTGGCATCGGGTGTAACCGGGATACCCCAATGGGAGTGATCCATGAATTTCTCAACATAGTTTTCATGGAGGAAAGGCTCAGTTTAAACGCCGTGTTTACCCTGGCCACCACAGAGGTGAAACAAGATGAAAAAGGATTACTATATTTAGCAGACAAACTGGGTCTGCCACTATCCTTTTATGATAAAAGCCAATTGAATTCCGTTGATACAATAGAAACCCCATCAAAAATGGTTGAAAAACATTTAGGAGTAAAAAGCGTATGCGAAGCAGCAGCGATTCTGGCAGCAGGAAGGGGCCGATTGATTGTTCCAAAGAAGAAAAACAAGGATGTGACCATAGCCATAGCTCTAAAAGAATGAAGTTGTATGTGGTTGGCACAGGACCGGGGAGTATGGCTCATATGTCCAACAGGGCGGTCCAGGTCATAGAGCAGGCCGACTGCATTGCCGGCTACACAACATATGTGGAGTTGATCAAGGACCTGGTTGAAGACAAAAAAATTATTTCAACCGGAATGATGAAAGAGGTGGAACGGGTAGAACGGGCCATTGATCAGGCATTGACAGGGACCTCCTGCGCCCTGATCTCGGGTGGAGATCCGGGAATTTATGCCATGGCCGGCCTGGTCTTTGAAATTTGTGAACAAAAAAATATTAAATTATTCAGAACACTTGTTGACCAGGATGTTTCCGGGACTAAAAAATATCTTGAACTGGAAGTTGTGCCAGGGATACCTGCCCTTGCGGCGGGAGCAGCGCTTGTCGGTGCTCCTTTAACCCATGATTTTGCAGCAATTTCCCTGAGTGATCTTCTCACGGAGTGGGGAAAAATAGAAAAACGCCTGACCTGTGCGGCCATGGCTGATTTTGTCATTGTATTATACAACCCCAAAAGCAAAAAAAGGGACTGGCAGTTAAAAAGAGCACAGGAACTAATCCTTGAACACCGGGATGGTTCCACTCCCGTGGGGATTGTTACAGGTGCCATGAGGGAAAACCAGCAGGTTTGCTTTACCAGGCTGGATGAGCTGGATGCAGCAGAGGTTGGTATGCAGACAGTATTGTTTATAGGTTCCAGTGCATCACTGCGATATATGGATTTCGTGTTTACTCCCAGGGGATATTCCAAAAAATATGCCCTTTAATACAACTCCCCAAAGGGGTAGAATAGTTATGTTTGATTTTAGCACTGGCAATTTTTGCAAGAACCCACGACAGGAGAACGGAAGATGAAAGGGTATGTACAGGTTTATACGGGCAACGGCAAAGGAAAAACCACCGCCAGCCTAGGCCTTGCCATCAGAGCTGCCGGTGCAGGCTGGAAGATATATATTGGTCAGTTTCTGAAAAAAGGAGATTACTCAGAAATAAAAACCCTGTCCAAATTTGAAAATTTCACAGTTGAACAATACGGATTGGGTGAATTTGTCCGGGGGAAACCAACCGAAGAAGATAAGGCCGCAGGGAGTCGGGGATATAAAAAATTATGTGACATTCTTAAAAAAAATGAACATGACCTGGTAATTGTCGAAGAAGGGAATGTGGCTGTTATGTATAATCTTTTTTCCGAAAAAGAGCTGTTGGCATTAATTGATATGAAACCCGACAACGTCGAACTGGTGATCACAGGCAGGGGTGCCACCCAGTCGGTGATGGACAGGGCAGACCTGGTGACGGAAATGAAGGAAATCAAACACTATTATAAACAAGGGGTTAAGGCCCGGGTGGGGATCGAAAAATGACAAAAAACATTGCCGTCCTCGGCACTGGCTCAGATGTGGGCAAAAGCGTGGTGGCAGCCGGTATTTGCCGCTGTCTAGCCGACAAGGGAATCCGGGTGGCCCCCTATAAGTCACAGAACATGTCCAATAATTCAGGGATAACCCCGGAAGGCCTTGAAATGGGAAGGGCACAGATCGTCCAGGCAGAAGCCGCAAAGATCCCGCCCCACGTGGACATGAACCCCATCCTCCTTAAACCCACTGGAGAAAAACAGTCCCAGGTCATATTAAACGGTATGGTCCATGGAAATCAAACGGCCATGGATTATCATCAGAACAAGGG
>PIVS01000095.1 GCA_003353855.1 Desulfobacteraceae bacterium | reverse complement strand
GCAAATGATTCCCCCATCAAAAGTCTGGAAGATCTTGCGGGAAAGACCATTTCCACGGAATTGCTACAGTTTACCAAACGGTTTTTTGCGGAACGAAACATAGATGTTAATGTGAAGTTCTCCTGGGGCGCCACAGAAGCCAAGATCGTATCCGGTCTCGCCGATGCCATTGTTGAAATTACTGAAACCGAAAGCACTATCCGGGCCCATAACCTGCGGGTGATCCACGTGGTCATGGAAACCAACACCCAGCTCATTGCCAATAAAAAGGCCTGGGAAGATCCCGTAAAACGGGAGAAAATTGAGCAGATTGCCTTGCTTCTCCAGGCAGCCCTGGTGGCAGACAAGCTGGTGGGAATTAAAATGAATGTACCGGAAACTAAAATCGCCAGGATTGTTTCCCTGCTGCCCAGTCTGAATGCCCCCACCATCGCCTCTTTGTATCAGTCTGATTGGTTTTCCGTGGAAACCATCATTGATACGGGCGTTGTCAGGGATTTGATTCCCAAACTGCTCAGGGAAGGGGCTGAAGGTATCATTGAATATCCCCTGAACAAGGTCCTGTAAAATGCCGGTTGCAAAGAGATGTGAAAAAATTACCCCCTTTATTGTGATGGATATTTTAGAAAAGATTCACAAAATGGAAGCCAAGGGCATTGATGTGGTGCACATGGAAATAGGGGAGCCTGATTTTAATGTGCCGGCCTGCGTCAACCAGGCGAGTGTTGAGGCCTTTTCCCGGAATGAAACCTGCTACACCCACAGTCTGGGGGATATCCGCCTTCGGGAGGCCATTGGCAAATATCATAAAGATACCTATGATACCAGGGTGGATCCGGGGCAGATTCTTGTGACTTCAGGCACATCTCCTGCCATGCTCCTGCTTTTTTCAGCATTGGTGGATCCCGGGGACGAAATCATTATTTCGGATCCTCACTATGCCTGTTATGCTAATTTTATCAATTATGTGCAGGGAGTTCCTGTTCCTGTGCCTGTCTTTGAGGATGAAGGCTTTGTCTATACCCCTGAGGCAATAGCGGCTGCGATTACACCAAAGACAAAGGCCATATTGATCAATTCCCCATCCAACCCAACGGGAAATGTGATTCCAAAGGATAGGATGGAAGAGATTGTCGCCCTTGCAACCTCCCACGGGCTGTATATTATTTCAGATGAGATTTACCATGGGCTGGTATACGAGGGTCAGGATCATTCCATATTTGAATTTACGGACAAGGCTTTTGTGCTCAACGGATTTTCCAAGCTCTTTGCCATGACCGGCCTGCGTTTGGGATATTTAATTGCCCCTCCTGAATTTGTAAGGCCTTTGCAGGTGCTCCAGCAAAATTTTTTCATCTGTGCCAATTCCGTGGCCCAGCTGGCAGGGGCTGCTGCCCTGACAGGGGCAAAGAAAGAAACCGATGAAATGAGGGCGATTTATAATATTCGTCGAAAATATGTGATCGGCCGCTTAAAAGCCATGGGCCTTGGGATAAAAGTTGAACCCACCGGCGCCTTTTATGTCTTTGCCAATGCCAAGCATATTTCAAAGGATTCCTATTCCCTTGCCTTTGATATCCTGGACAAAGCCCACATCGGGGTGACCCCGGGCATTGATTTTGGCGCCAACGGGGAAGGGTATTTGCGGTTTTCCTATGCAAATTCCATGGAAAACCTGACCATCGGCATGGACCGGATGGAAACCTATTTAAAAGAATACAATGGTTAAATATACCTATGAAAATGAAAGAGGTTGAGTTTGTAAAGAGTGCCGTCAAACCGGATCAGTATCCTGAATACGATTTTCCGGAAATTGGCTTTGCCGGCCGTTCCAATGTGGGGAAATCCTCTTTGATCAACACATTGATCCAGAGGAAAGGCTTGGTAAAGACCAGTTCCAAGCCCGGGTGTACCCAATTGATTAATTTTTTTCTGGTCAATGGGGATTTGTCCTTTGTGGATCTGCCCGGATACGGGTATGCCAAGGTGTCCAAAAAAATAAGGGCCCAGTGGCAGCCCATGGTGGAACTCTATCTTTCCAAGCGGGAAAGCCTTTTGGGCCTGGTTCTGCTCATTGATATCCGGCGGGATCCTGGAAAAGAGGAATTTGATCTGGTAAAATGGCTGGAATCCCATGGAACACCTTATCTGATCGTATTGACCAAGGCGGATAAATTGTCCAAAACAAAGCAGGCAAAAAGACTTACTGCCATTTGTTCCCAGTTGAATAGGGAAGAGCAGGGGGTGATTCTTTTTTCAACCAAAACTCGTCAGGGCAGGGAGACGGTCCTGGATGAAATCAATAATTTGATCGACTGGCATAATGAATAAAGGTGATTCCATGAAAGAAGATATCCGTTCGGGATTTGTGGGTATTATAGGTGCGCCCAATGCAGGTAAATCCACTTTGCTCAATCAGGTGCTGGGGCAGAAAATCTCCATTACCTCCAAAAAACCCCAGACCACCCGGGATCGAATCCTGGGAATTGTCAACCGGCCCGCCTCCCAGATTATTTTTGTGGACACTCCAGGGATTCATAAAAGCACCACCCTGCTGAACAAACGAATTGTGGACCAGGCCATGCTGGCCATGGCAGACGTGGATGTGGTTTTGTTTATGGTGGATGCTTCCTCCAGAAATTTTTCTGCGGAAAAGCTGATTGTCGCTCAATTGAACAAGACGGGCAAGCCCGTTGTTCTGGCCCTGAATAAGATTGATCTGGCCAAAAAGGCCCACCTTTTTTCCCTGGTTGAGGAGTTCAGGGATTTATTTGATTTTAAGGCTGTGATTCCGGTATCGGCTAAGCAAAATATCCAGGTGGACCAATTACTGGCGGAGGTGGAATCCTCTCTTGCAATCGGTCCCAGGCTTTACCCCGAGGAAACATTTACCGATGTGTCTGAAAAGTTCATGGTCAAAGAAATTATACGGGAAAAGGTGTTCCGGTTGACCGGTATGGAAATCCCTTATTCCAGCGCTGTGACCGTTGATGCCTTTGATGTGGAAAAAAAGCTCATCGTCATCCATGCCAGTATCCACGTGGTGAGGAACTCCCAAAAGGGGATTATCATCGGGAAAAAAGGCTCCATGCTTACCCAGATAGGCACCAAAGCGCGAATTGATATTGAAAAAATGACAGGGTCAAAGGTGCTTCTAAAGCTCTTTGTTAAGGTGACCAAGGACTGGATCAGCAATGCCAAGGCATTGAACGAGTTCGGGTATTAAGCTTTATGGTATACATTGGTTTTATCGATGAGGCTGCTTTAAAAAAAGAGAGGGCCCGTGCCAGGAAAATAAGGACAAGTCAGTGGTGGAAGCGGAAAAGATCCATCGGGATCTGTCACTATTGCAAGGGGAGTTTTCCTCCGGCCCAGTTGACCATGGATCATATTATACCGGTTGGCCGGGGCGGGAAGTCTGAAAAATTTAATCTGGTTCCCTGCTGCAAGGAATGCAATACCCAAAAAAGCAGTTTACTGCCCTCGGAATGGGAGGGCTATATGGACACCCTGAGAAAGTAATCAATTCAAAACGCCCTTAACCTAAAACAGCGAAAAAAACTGCGATAGCTTTTTCCGCTGTTGATTCCATACTAAAGTTAACGTTTTATTTTTTGCTGCAGAGCCTGTGGATGGTCTGGGCATGCCATTCGCCACGGCCTGAAAAGGTCGGTTGTCCCAGGTCAACCAAGCGTTTGGCAACCTGATCAAATGTGGAGCCTTCGTCCCGCATGCTTTGGATTATATCCATGATAGCATCCCGGGGCATCAGTTTCGCAGTATTTGAGTTTGATGATTTTGCTTTGATCGTCTTGGTCTTGGGTTCAACAAGTTCTTTTGCCACTATTATTCTGCGTTTTCTTAAAACCGGTTTGCTGGTGGCGGCCTCTTTTATCTGGGGTTTAGCCTGGTTTTTTCTGGCCTTTTTCACAACAGGTTTCACAACAGGTTTTGCAACAGGTTTTGCAACAGGTTTTGCAACAGGTTTTGCAACAGGTTTTGCAACAGGTTTTGCAACAGGTACAGGGGCTGCAGCGGGCTCTGTCCATTCATTTCCCCGATTGTCTTCCTGGGGATCTTCAGGTTCCCGGGAGGTTACATAGTGGTTTTCAAATGCCGGCTGTTTATCCATCTCGACCTGGCGTCCGGGGTCCAGATCATCTTTCATGTGTGGGGAAATGTTTAGATGGTTTGCAATACGTTCAATGGCCATGGTCTGGCGTTCCAGCATATCTGTGGTTCTTTCCTGGATATTGACCATGTATTCCTGATTTTTAACCATGGTTTCAACATGACTGGAAATATTCTCCAGAATATCGGCAAGCAATGTCATGTTTGGATCCTCCGTCGGAATTTGGTTGCCGCCCTGCTGGGGCATGCCCTGAGAAGGTTGCCTTTTCATCTGATGGTTTCGGGTGTTTTGATACCCGCCGCCGCCGCCATAGGGATTATATCTTGAGTTGTTGCTGTATTGATATGAGTTATCAAAGTTTTTACGTGTTTTTGGTGTGCGCGGTTTTTCAGCCTGACCATTACGAAGGCTTTGTAGAAAGTCGTTCATTTAATTAATATCCTCCTTGGGATGTATATAATGTCGGCTGAGTTTTTGTGCCTGACAATATTAGTGCGTAGAACCTCAACTCTGTGAATCGAAGGCTATCTTGACGAATTTTTATATAGTAACTGTAAAATTCTGGTAGTTATCCTTTTTCTGAATCCTTTTGTCAAGCTTTTTTTTTGCGATTTACTTCAGGGGCGATAAAGCCATTGGTTTTCGCAGCACCAGGCCCGCCCGGGGTAATCCATTAAATTAAATTGTAACCGATCAGGCTTTATGATAACATATCGGGCTGAAAAATAACAGGCCCAAGTAACCAAACTTAAGGATTTAAAATGATTGAAAATAAACAATACAAAACCCCGTTTAAAGTTGATACACCCGATGTGATTAAAACAGACCTGCTGGAACCAATTGAATATGCCTACAAATCCAAAAGGAGCATTGATATCAGGATCAAACAGCCTGAGTATAGCTCTGTATGTCCCATGACAGGGCTGCCGGATAATGGGTGTATAACCATCGATTACAGGCCGGATTCTCATATTATTGAACTCAAGTCCCTGAAGTATTATTTGCTCCAGTACAGAAATGTGGGGATGTTTTACGAGCATGTCATCAATAAAATTTTAGACGATCTGGTTGAGGTGCTTGCACCCCTCAGCATGAAAGTCACCGGAGAGTTTACCCCCAGAGGCGGGGTCAGTTCTCTTGCCACTGCGGAATATATAAAAGATTAATATTCTTAATCCACATCCACGGTCTCATATGCCCGGATAAGGGCGACGGCCTGGCCGGATGTTTCTATTTGGGTCATGTCTCTCCTGAAAACAGAACATCCGGCCAGGCCTTTTACAAACCAGGAAAGCCTTCCCCGAAGCATTCTGCAGGCATGCTTTTCACCAAAATAGGCAACATACAATTCAATTAACCGTTCCATTTTCCGGAATATTTCACTGGATGTGGGTTCATTATAAGTTCCGTGGGTCGCATAATCTTCGATCTGGGAAAGAAGATAGGGATTGGACATGGCGGCACGTCCCACCATTACGGCGTCACATTTGGTTTGAGAAAGCATTCTTGCGGCATCCTCAACGCAATTGATATCTCCGTTGCCGATCACAGGGATCCTAAGCATTTCCTTGATTTTCCGGATCAGCTCCCAGTCTGCAACCCCTTTGAACCCCTGCACCGCAGTCCTGGGATGGATGGCGATGGCATCTACTCCGGCATCCTGGGCAATGTTGGCAAGGGCAAATGCCTGGCGGCCCGACCCATCCCACCCGGATCTGATTTTGATGGTAAATGGAAGATTGGTGGCTTTCCTTACTGCCTTTAAAATAGCCTCGCTGGTTTTAGGCTCCTTCATCAAGGCGACGCCTGCCCCTTGTTTCACCACTTTTTTAACGCTGCAACCAAAATTGATATCAAGGATATCTGCTGTGCCCATTTCCTCAACAAAGGTGGCAGCCTGGGCCATGGATTCCGGCTCTGATCCAAACAATTGAACGGACAAGGGTTTTTCATCATCCCTGGAGTTCATCAGGATTACAGTATTTTTAGAATTATAAAAAATACCCTTGGCACTGACCATTTCCGAGCATACCACGGCGCAGCCGCATTCTTTTACAAGCCGTCTGAAGGGTAGGTTGGTGACGCCGGCCAATGGGGCCAAAAATGTTTTGCCTTTTATTTCAAGTTCTTTGATTTTCATTATTGTCTGCCTTGTCGAATCTGGGTGTCAATGCCTGTATTTGCATAACAGAATAAACAATTATGGAAACAGGGGTGGTCTTCATAGGAGCCGATATCTATGGCTTTTGTGCACTTGCATCCTTGTTTGGAACGCTGTCCGTAATCCCGCCGGGTATCAGGGGTGCCTCCATAATGGTGTTTAAGGAGTTTGCCATCTATGCAGGCATTCTCCTTGATCTTGCAATCCTCCCCGGGAAGGTCGTGCCCGAGGCCGGCAAATAAAGAAGCCTCACAGCAGAGGTGCAGTTTAATGTTTTTTCCCCCCAGATAATCTGCCATTCGCCTGATTACTTTTTGTCTGTCTTCCAGTGTCGGATCAACAAAGGAAACAAGGGGGTTGCCCTGGGAAGATAAATGTTCGACCCGGGCCTCAATTTTTTTATAGCCATTGTAAAAACTTGTGACACACCGGGTTATTCCCATTTTGGCCATGGCATCGGCAATCATGGTAAAATCGCCCAGTGTGTTTTCAAGACCTTTGTTATTGATTTTATAAAAACAAATGGGATCAAATCGCCAGGAAAGCTTATCGGGTCCAAATTTTTGGCATAAAAGGCTTGCCTGGTTGAGTCTTTCCGGCAGCTTTGGCAGGCCCGGTTCCAAAAGAGAATCCCGGGAGTTAATAGTGAAATTAAAATACAGCTTATATCCCAGGTCTGTCAGGATCCGGTCTGCCTGAAGCTTTATAAATGGGCCAAAGTTCTTTGACCAGAAAACAATGGAATGGATATTTTCGGGTCGGGCATCCACCCTTCGAGCCGTCTTGTTATAGGGGTTTTTGATGGTGAAATATCCTTGCTGAATCTGGTCCAGGAACCAGGGGGTATACCATCCTGGAATATCGGTTCTCCGTGATGCAGATAGTATTTTATTTGGGGTCTGGCCCATGGTCTTTTTGTCTGTTTTTCAGGTCTGAAAAAGAGATGATTTGGGCATCCGGTTGGGTATGAGTTTTGCCATCCGCTTTGATATTTGGGGTTTCTTTTTTCCCATGGGCTTCAGGTATGGCTGTCGGTTGATTATTCTCCCCTGGAACCTCCATGGGCAGTTCTTCAACCGGGCATTTAACGGTTTGGATTTTCATTTTGTTGCCGTTCATATGAAAGTCATCTCCGTTAATATACTCATCTTTTAAAATCCAGGTTACCACCTGCAGCGGAATTTGAAGCATGAGCAATGTAATCTGGTACCAGTCTTTTTTCGGGTCGGGTAAAATACTTTCAACCCTGGCAAATGAAACCGGTGAATCTTCAAGATAGATCAATACTACATCTTTGATTGTGGCCATGGTCTCCTCGTTAATATATTTTTCTTGTCAACCGAATAAATATAACATAATCTTTAGATTATCTAAAGAATGGAATGGGGTTATCCAATTGATTTATGACAAAAAATGGAAGATCTTTTCCCTGGTTGCAGTCTCAATTTTCATGTCAACCCTGGACTCGAGCATAGTAAATGTCGCCCTGCCTTTCATCATGCAGGATATGGCCACAGATATTTCAACCATTCAATGGGTGGTGGTCATCTATCTGCTGACGGTTTCCTCCCTTTTGCTGACCTTTGGTCGGCTCTCGGACATTAAAGGACGACGGCCCATATATGTGTTGGGGTTCATGGTGTTTACCCTGGGATCTTTTTTTTGCGGGATGGCAAACCTGCCTTCTTCCCTGGTAATGGCCCGGGTGGTCCAGGGTCTGGGTGCTTCCATGCTCATGGCATGTTCCCCTGCCCTGGTTGTAGATGTATTTGAAAAAGAACAACGGGGGCGTGCTCTGGGGATGATGGGGGCTGTGGTGGCTGCCGGCCTGACCCTTGGACCTGTGGCCGGCGGGTTTATTCTGGAGTACCTGTCCTGGCGGAGTATTTTTTACATAAACATACCCATTGGGATTGGGGCAACCATTGCCGGATTTTTTGTGCTGAGAGGGATTCCCGGGGGCAGGGGATCCCGGGAACCCCTTGATTGCGTCGGCAGTCTGATGATGATAATTGGGCTTTCCAGTTTGATTCTGAGCTTGACACAGGTGTCGGCATGGGGAATGCTATCCTTTAGGTTTGCCAGCTGTCTGATAATGACAAGCCTTGCCGGTATCGGGTTTATCATAAATGCCAACAAATCTGCCCATCCATTGTTTGATCTTAAATTGCTGAAAATTAGGCTTTTTGTCCTGCCCCTTGCTGCATCGGGTATTCTTTTTGCGGCACTCTTTGTCATCGTTTTTATGATGCCCTTTTACCTGACCTATCCATGCGGCTTTTCCCCTGCACAAACAGGGGGTATCATGATTGTGCCCTTTCTCTTTCTTTTGTTTATTTCTCCCGTGTCCGGTGCCCTGTCAGACAGCCTTGGCTCACGGCTATTGTGTTTTTCCGGGATGCTGCTGCTGTGTATGTCGCTTTTGTCACTCATGTCTGTTTCTCCTGTAATGGATACCAAGTCCATTCTGTGGCGGGTGGCCCTGGCCGGTGTAGGGACGGCATTGTTTGTATCTCCCAATAATACGGCCATCATGGGGGCGGTTCCCATGGCCCGACGGGGAATTGCGTCGGGAGCCACTGCCACTGCCAGAAACCTGGGAATGGTGATGGGCGTAGCCCTTGCCACCACCATGTTTACCAGTTCTCTTACCCATTTAACCCAGGGGATTGGGCTGGACAGCTATACCCCGGCCATGGCCCCTTATTTCATGGCAAGTTTTAAGAAGGTAATGGCTGCCGGAGCCCTGGTGGCCTTTGTTGGTGCGGTAATTACCTTTGCCAGGGGAGATGACAGATAGTAGCGGTAAAACTTAGAAGCTCAATAAACAACCACATAAAGGAGAACATCCATGGAGAAATTTCAAAATTATGCTGTTCTGGATCAACCCGGTGTTCTAAAGTCTTTGTTCCATCCAAGGAAGGAAGATCCTGACCGGTTAACCCATGGGGGACGGGATGATTTAATGATACCGGTGGGCCGGGGAGTAGAAGTGGGCGGGTCCTTTCATTTTAAATCCCATGACGCACCTGTGGTTCTTTTTTTTCATGGCAATGGCGAAATTGTGTCAGATTACGATGAATTTGGAAACTATTTTCTCGATGCAGGGGTAAATTTTTTTGTGGTGGATTATCGGGGATATGGCAGTTCTTCGGGTTTTCCTACATTTTCCTCCATGATGGCGGATTGCCATATCCTATTGGATTTTTTGATCTCTTATATGGAAAGAAAGCAGATGACAGGTCCGGTCTGTATCATGGGCAGATCCCTGGGCAGTGCACCCGCCCTGGAGCTTGGGGCAAATTCATCCCACGCTGTCCACAGTCTGATGATTGAAAGTGGTTTTGCTCTTGCCGAGCCCCTGCTGCGTACCCTGGGAATAGATATAGTTTCAATGGGATTCAGGAAGGAAGAAGGGTTTGAAAATCTGGATAGGATCAAAAAAATTTTCTGCCCCTGTCTGATAATCCATGCCCAGTTTGATCATATTATCCATTTTTCAGAAGGCCGTGCCCTGTATGATGCATGCCCGTCAGATACAAAGTTTTTGCTGGAAATCAAAGGGGCCAACCACAATGATATTTTTTTTTGTGGAATGGCCCCCTATCTTGAACAGGTGAAAAAATTTAGTTTTCAGGGGTAGACATATTTTACTGCTGACTGAACGGGACAACAAAGACAGGCACACTGCTCCTTTTTAATACTTTTCGGACCACATGGTCCCCCATGGCTCCGGCAAGCATTCCCTGCTGTTTACACCCCATGACGATGAGATCACATTCTTCCTGGGTGGCCGTGAGTGTGATTTCATCGGCAATGGATTTGCTTTCTGTCACCAGGATTTTTTTAATGGGGGAGGCGTCGTCGGCCTGGTTGATTTCTTTTTCTCCCTCTTGGAAAAAGCCGGCAATTGCCTGGTGGATTTTCAAGGCATCTATATTTTTGCCGATGAGCAGATTTTTTGCCCCGCTTTTTTGTTCGTTTTTTATATCCTGGTATAGTTTTTCTCCAAATGCCATTCTGACAAGTTTTTCAGAGCTTCTGCTGGATTCCTCCATGACATGGAGGACGATTATCTCTGATCTTGAATAGGTGGCTAAGGTTGCTGCATGTTCAAAAACCCGGCTCATGTCAATGGACAGGTCAGAGGCAAAAAGAATTTTTTTAGGCGGCTGGATCATTGTGGTTTCTCCATCTATATGTTGTTGTACAAACCTGATTCATATATTAAATCATAATTATTAATATGCAAATAAAATTTCCTAAAAATCTAATATAAGCGATTGCTTATAAAATATGCGGCTCTAATCAAATATTCCCATGAATCGCTCACTCGGTTATAGTTTCATCCACTGTCCGGATATGGGATAGTACATCGTGGAAAAGGGAAAGATCCTGGGCAATGAGAAGGCCTGGAAGTGTATCGGCAGTGGTTTTGTTCATTCTGTAGGCAGACACGGTTCCTACAACACGTGTCTCCTCTTCTTGATCAATGTATAGGACAGGCCCTCCGCTTACACCGTTTATGGCAACACCGTCAATGAGGTAGGCGGTTTCCTTGCGGGCAGATATCATGCCGGAGAAAAAGCATGGGGTATCCGGTTCCAGGGTGGGAAATCCGATCCAGCCGACTTGGGTGCCGACCCTGAGGACGTACTCCTGGTCCAGCAGGGATTTTGACCTGTCATGGGTATAGATCCGGATGGGTTCCATCTATTTGTCGGCATGGTGAATCGCATGCCCTGCCGTGGCAATGGCAACCATTGATTTTGATGGATTGTAAAAACACAGGAACCCGGTACCGTGACCTGTGGGGGTATCTATTTTTACAATACAGGGAAGACTTGAGTTGACCGCATCAGACCAGTGCATGGGCGATTCCTTTTTGATTTTTGTTAAAGGGTTTTAATATGTTGCTTTTGCGCCGACCGGCGCAGTTGTTTTAACCGGCTCAGGAAAATTGTTTGGGCGCATCTGCCGCACAGGTGCCGATGCTGGTTCCCATAAAGCTTGTGGCGCTCATTTTTTTTGTGATATCGGAACTTTTGCATCCCGGACAATGGATACTTCCTTCTTCGCCGGCAAAGACCAGTTTTTCAAATTCTTTTTTGCAATTTTTACATTGGTATTCAAAAATCGGCATATGCTTTTCCTAAAATTTTTTAATTTCGAACTGCGACGGCCCTTATGATTATCTCCTATATCAAGTTTGTCTGCCCGGCACAAGATAAAGGGAGCAATGAATTTTGATTAAAATGTGGACTTCGAGTACCGACTGTGATTTATTTAAATGATATTTTGTATTATTTTTTTGACGTTTATCTTTTGCTGCGTCCAGCAGGTTAAGTACCGTTATTCATGAATTTGAAAGGAGAAAAACTATGCCTCATATTATTGTAAAACTATATCCTGGCAGATCAGAGGAACAGAAAAAACAACTTGCCAACGAGATAGTAAAAAATGTTGTCAACATTGCTAAATGTGAGGAGAAGGTTGTTTCTGTCGCTTTCGAGGAAATTGATAAAACCGATTGGCCGGAAAAGGTTTACAAACCTGATATTATGGAAAAGAAAGAAAATCTTTACGTAGAACCCGGTTATAATCCATTTGAATGAATAAGCCCCGCAGCTTAATCGGGGTTATATCGTTTATGATTAGAAATTTCGTAATATCCGAGATGGATAAAGTTATAGATATTTGGTTAACGGTTTCTATCAAAGCACACGATTTTATAGAGAAGTCGTTCTGGGAATCAAAAGTTATTGACATGAAAGAACAAGTTGATGAACATACAGGGCATTTATAGTTATTAATGGAGTCCCCAACATAGCAAAGCTTTTACAGCGGAGCGCAAAAAGCAGCGTCAGCTAAAAATATGTTGGGAGCCCAATGCCCCAAGGGAGCGATTATGAAGATTCCAAGAATTACCATATTAACACTTGGCGTAGCCAGCTTGGACAAGGCTACAAAATTTTATGAAGCTGTACTCGGCATACCCCCGAACACATCCTCGGATGGCATCACATTTTTATCTGTTTTTATGATATTCAGGCCCACACAATTATTTTATTTAGCGGTGAGGATAACATCCATGGACAAAAAACTATTTGCTTAGATTTAAAATGCACGATAGACTTATACAAGTGTAGTAATCGTGGATACGATAGGGTATTTTTTTCATATGAAAAAATCAAGAAGTTTACGCAACGAAATAATTCGTCCATATTCTTATTTGATTATGGGGCTATCCATTGGATTAATCTTGGTCTTAATATTTATTAATTATTCCAGCTCCTTAAAGTATATCACAGAGCTGGAGTCAGAGCACTCATCGCATATTAAAAATGAAATAGTTGATTTCTTAGATTCTCCATTCAAAATTAATCAGCAAAATTTTGATTTGTATAAATTAGATGTTATTCAAAATTTTTCCCCGTCCGATCTACAGGTTTTTTTTGCAAATCAGTATCAACAAGTTGGTAACCTTACATTAATCGGATTAGGTCTGGAAGATGGAACATATATTGATGTCTCGTATCTCGATGGCAAGGATCTTTATTCCAATGTGAGAAACCCAGAAACCGGGGATTGTAAAGGGTGGCGTATTGACCGATCAGGGAACAGAATTTCCCTTGAGGGTACTTATGTTTATGACCACAGGGGCAGGCCATGGTACCTCGCAGCAAAAAAAAAAAAAAACTGGTTGGACACCACCTTATATCTCAGTAAATCCGAAATCAATTTTTTTGACAGCATTTTATCCTTTGGTCAGTGATTCTAAAGGGTTTTTGGGAACATTAGTCTCCAGTCTAAGTCTGACAGAGATAGGCAATATTATTCGTTCAATCCACTCCATAGGGAATAGGGATATATATATTCTGGAAAGAGATGGAAAAATGATTGCTTCAAACCAGTATGAAGTCCCTTTTAATATAATCAATGGAGAACCTGAACGTATTTATTCAACAGAATCTCAGAATGAGGTTTTATCAGCGCTCTTCCAGTCAAATAACATTCCAGAAAAAGATATTAAATTAATGTGGATAGGCTTTAATCCATATTTTGTTGGAGTTTATTCAATTAATGACGGGAGAGGAATAGATTGGCAGATGTTTATTATAAATCCTGCCGATGAACTGTTTTG
>PIVS01000565.1 GCA_003353855.1 Desulfobacteraceae bacterium | reverse complement strand
TAGAGTTACAACAAACATCCGCCGGAATTGATCCAGAACAGGTTTTGGTTATTGAAATAATCGGTAATATTGAAAATTTTGCAAATGCGGTTAAAAAAATTCCTGGTTTGGAATGGATGGGAGAGGTCGAGGCCGAAGAAATTGTCCCTGACGAAGATTTCTATGATGAAGACAAGCCGGAAAAGGCATTAAATGGTCGCCTTTACCTTGTTATGACAAACCAACAGGCTCTAACTCAGATGCTTTCGTTATGGAAGCAGTATCAAGCCAATACAAGTATGGTTTTTGAGTGGGGCCTGGCAAAATTCCGGGACGTATTCCTTAATCTAAAAGACATTCGCAGATGGGGTATTGAAGACCGTTTGGCAGAACTTGAAATGTTTGAAGCCTGGCAAGAAAACCTTAAATATGATCCAAACAGAAACGTCCGATTTGAAGCCGAATTATGGTATAGAGGGGATGTTGTCAAACGAAATAAAGGTGAAGGGATTGTTACTGATTTAATTCAACAATTGGGAGGGAGGGTGATCTCCCAATGCGCGGTTTCTTCCATTGCCTATCACTCCGTGCTTGGAGAAATACCAGCCAATGCCGCTCTTCAGATTATCAAACAGCCCGAAGTGGATCTTCTCAAATGTGAAGATATTATGTTTTTCAGGCCAACCGGACAAATGGCTGTAGGGCGAGAAACTATCGATAAAGAGGTAGTTGACGGTCCTGTTCCTGTTCCGGATTTACCTGTTGGTGAGCCGCTTGTGGCCATTCTTGACGGGCTTCCATTAGAAAATCATCGACTTCTTGCCGAAAGGTTGATCGTTGACGACCCGGATGAGTGGGGCTCAGAATATCCAGCCATTGACCGGCAGCATGGAACGGCTATGGCCTCTCTTATAGTGTATGGGGATTTGAATGATAAATCATCGCCTTTGAATAGACCCGTTTATATCAGACCAATAATGAAACCAGCACCTTGGTACCAGTCTCCAAGACCTGAACATATACCTGATGATATTCTTTTTGTTGATTATATTCATGGAGCCGTAAAAAGAATCATGGAGGGCAACGAAGAAGAGGAGGCTGTTGCGCCGACAACAAAAATTATTAACCTTTCCATTGGAGACCAGTCCCGTCTTTTTTTTCAGGTCATGAGTCCTCTTGCCCGGTTGTTGGATTGGCTGAGTGTAAAATACAAAGTCTTATTTGTTATAAGTTCGGGTAACCATTCCAAACCGATTCATACAGGCTTGTCAAAAAATGACTTTGAAGCCTTATCTCCAGCCGACAAGGAAGCATTGATTGTCAAAAAAATATACGAGGATGCACGACATCGAAGAGTTATGTCACCAGGAGAAAGCATAAATGGATTGACTGTTGGGGCTTACCACCATGATGATGGCCCAAACGGAAGAGTAGGGCATCTTATTGACGTTTTCCAATCAGGATTACCCAGTCCAGTCTCTGCTTTTGGAGCCGGGTACAGGAGATCAGTCAAACCAGATTTTATAGTTTCAGGTGGTAGGGTCCTTTACAGTGAGATCTTCAGCTCAGGCGGTATAGTCTTAGAGTTCAATGATAGAAGGTCGGCACCCGGAAATCAAGTGGCCGCACCAAGCGACAAAGCAGGAGAACTTGATAAGTGCCAATTCGTTTGTGGAAGTAGCAATTCGGCTGCGTTAACAAGTCGCGCCGCGTGTATTTGTTATGATTCTTTGATGGGTATCTTTTCTGAGCAATCGCCTGAAACTGACTTTTCCATTTTTGGCATTGCAATTCTAAAGGCCATTTTGGTTCATGGATGCAGTTGGAATGAAATTGGTGCCAATCTGGACACCCTGCTAAGGACGGATGAAAATGGAAGCCAAATAAAAAATTGGATTTCCAAGTGGGTGGGATATGGGACACCTGATATTGATAAAGTATTGGGTTGCACAGATCAAAGGGCCACATTGATTGGTTTTGGCCAGTTGGGTGATGGTGATGCTCATGTCTACAATTTACCTTTACCCCCTTCATTGAATGCGCAACGTGAGTGGCGAAGGTTTACAGTCACCCTTGCCTGGTTGTCCCCCATTGCGGCAACGACACAACGCTATAGGGAGGCCCAGCTATGGTTCGATTTTGAGGATGGAACAAAATCACGGGAAAAATTGAAAGGGAAATTACGCGTATCGGGTATAGATAGTGACAGTAATGCAACCAGGCAGGGCACTGTTCAACACGAAATCTTTGAAGGCGAAAGTGCGGTTGTTATTTCCGATGGAGACACTCTAAAAATAAAAGTCAATTGTCGCAAAGATGCCAGAAAAATTCAAAATCCTATTGCGTATGGGCTTGTTGTCTCCCTTGAAGTCGCGGAAGGTGTAGACCTTCCTGTATATAATGAAATCCGTAACAGGATAACTCCGACTATTGAAATCCGTACATAGGGTAACTTACACCTTGTCGACACCAGGCATAGAAACTCTCAGGTTGCTGCGGGGTCGGGCCGAAAGTGCTTGGTGATGTCGTGTGAAAGCAGCCGATCATAAGAGGTTTTGAATATCCGTCTCCGGGAGATCGGAAGATCAATCGCAGCTGAGATTGAAAATATTTTTTAAGCTAAGATTCATCCAAGAACTATTGAAAAAAAAGCCAATCGCATGATTGGGACAAATGTCCCACCTGCCATAACCAACCGGAATGACAGAAAGAGAAAAAAAAGGGAGGGGTGCAAAAATAACACCCAAAGAAACAACCCCAATGGTAGATGATAAAGTCAAACAAGGGTCCTCTCTGAAATCTGCCCGAACCTAAGGCCCTTGATGCTCTTTTCAACCGATATGTATGTCACCAGGGATCAAAGGGCCTGCCTTTTGCCGGGATAATGATTCAAGGGCACCCTGATTGCCATTGGGGTGGCCCTGTGGATTTGCTGCCACATTAGCCAACGATGATCTTACCGTTCGGTGATTTCAATCAATGGCATCAATTGCCTGTGATCTTTTATTATATTAATAAGTGGTTTCTTATACCTGCGGAATAAAGAACTGTGGCATACCATATCTTGTGGTCTGAAAATTATGGAGAAAACGAACACTTACAGGGATAGTCTACAGGATTTTAGGTGGAGAAACAAGACCTGTCGAAATGGGATGCAGATACCTCTTCAAATACAAATATAATGGCGGATTGATCACATATCCATATATTGTTTATATTTTTTAACGCTTG
>PIVS01001086.1 GCA_003353855.1 Desulfobacteraceae bacterium | reverse complement strand
AGCTTTGCAGCCGTGGGCACATGGGTCTTGAGACTTGTCAGGGAAATTTCCTGTTTTTCCCTGACAAGGCCTAAAATCTGTTGGCGTTTTTGGGAAAGCCGAATATTCTTTTTAGGGACTTCTCCCAGGTGCTGGATATATTTTTCTTTTTTTATGTTGGCTATCTCTTTTTTCAACACAGCCGAAACAGCCAGCAAATCATTTTTTTCCATTTTCCGGACCAGGGCTGTGATGGAAGGATTGACACTGTTTTTTATCAATTGCTTCAGAGTGCAGCCTTCTTTTTCCTTTAAAAACTGAATCACCCCGGCTTCACCCGGGGGAAGGTTTCCTGTGGAAAATTCTTTTATTCCGGTATCTGTCACAAAAACACAGGAAACATCCTGGCGGTCAAGGCCTGCCGGAAGGGCAGTTTTAATAACCTCTCCCAAAGGATGTATATAGTATTGTGCCACCCATTTAAAAAAACCAATTTCCTTAACAGGAAACAAAGGATGGTCGTCCAATACATCTAAAATATTTTTTGCCTTGTAAGGGCCGGCACTTTCCTGTTCCCCAAGGATATATCCTGTCACACGCCGCCTGCCGAATGGAACCAGAACCCGCATCCCGGGAGCACATTGCTCCTTTAGGTGTTCAGGCACCTTGTAAACGAAGGTGATATCCAGGGGCAGGGTCACACTGACATCTATGTAATCTGTTTGAACCATGGGATCTATTGTGCACAAAAAAAGATTAATTTCAATATGAGACTTATTTTCTTGACTAAAAAACCGGCC
>PIVS01000564.1 GCA_003353855.1 Desulfobacteraceae bacterium | reverse complement strand
TGTTTGTCTCCGATAAACTTGTACCGTGAAAAGGCATAGGCCGCAGGCAATGCAGTGAGAAGTGAAATGACCATGTTCATGGTGACATATATCATGGAGTTAATATACCCGTTGTACCAGGAGGGATCTGTGAAAATCTTCATGTAGTTGGCAAAGGTTATATTTTTAGGATAAAAGGAAAAAGACCCTAAAATATCGGCATTGGTCCTAAAAGACATGTTCAGCATCCAATAGATGGGAAGCATGAGAAGACACAGGTAAATTATAAAGAAGATGGTTCTTTTCTTCATGAGGTTTCTCCTTTTCCAACATTTTGCAGTACTTGATAAAAGAGCCAGCTCAGCAAGAGTATGATCAGAAAGTAAATCAAAGAGAAGGCAGCTGCCGGTCCAAGGTCGAACTGCCCCACGGCAACCTTGACAAGATAAATAGACAAAAAGGTAGTAGAATTACCAGGACCGCCGCCGGTGAGAACAAAGGGTTCTGCATAAATCAAAAAGCTGTCCATGAAACGCAGCAGAAGAGCAATGGTCAAAACCCCCCTCATCTTGGGCAATTGGATATACCAGAACGTTGCCCAGGTTGATGCACCGTCAATTTTAGCTGCCTGGAAATAGGCCTCGGGGATGGCACGCAGACCGGCATATGCCAGAAGAGCCACCAAAGGTGTCCAGTGCCAGACTTCCATGAGCATCAGGGTTATCCATGCATCCAGGGAACTTGCCGTATGGTCGAATCCAATCCCCATACCGTTTACGGCGGCTCCGAAAAGGCCGATATCCGGTCGTGTAAAAATAATCCAGATGGTCCCGATTACATTCCATGGAATCAGCAGGGGCAAAGCAATAAGCACGAGGCTTACGGAAGCTGCCCATCCCTTTTTGGGCATCATAAGGGCGATGAGGATGCCAAGGGGCA
The DNA here is from genome assembly GCA_003353855.1 of Desulfobacteraceae bacterium. Taxonomy (GTDB): domain Bacteria; phylum Desulfobacterota; class Desulfobacteria; order Desulfobacterales; family Desulfobacteraceae; genus NBML01. The sequence goes on along the minus strand of PIVS01000564.1, from coordinate 2,299 downwards.
TCTCAATCAACAGCACCAATCCTGAAAAAAGAAACTGGCGCCATAATGCGTCATGCAGACGGGTATCGGAAAGCACTTCCTTAAACCATTCTGTTCCCACAAAAACCCTTTCACCCGGGCCAAAGATATCCTGAATAGAATAATTGACCACCGTCATCAAGGGAATAATGGCACTAAAAGCAACTATCACAAAAACCGGTAAAACAAAAAACCAAGCTTTATTGTCTTTCCATTTATCCATATTGGCAATTCTCCAATTTTAATTGCTCATTTTTCAATTAATCCGTTATTAATTTATTAGTGACGCTTTAATAATTTGTCATTTGCAAATAACCTGATCCAGCTTTTGGGAAATCTAAGCCACGCTTTTTCAGAAATATTTTCTTTTCCCTCGGGCAGCCTGGCCCGCAGGATATTCCCGGCTAAATTAAGGGTCATAATTTTATAATTGCCATGATCTTCAATTGATTTAACCTGTGCAGGGATAGAGTTTTCAATTTCCTCCGGGTGCACCTCCAGGTAAAGAGGACGGATGCCAAGTTCCAGATCCCCTGTACTTTCTTTTCCAAGCGCTGCAGTCACATCATCAAGCTCAATTCCAAAACCATTTACCACGGCTTTGTTGCCATCCAATGTGCAGGGGATAAAATTCATACCCGGACTGCCGATAAAATACCCCACAAACTTGTGACTTGGATTTTCAAAAAGTTCCTGGGGTGTTCCAATCTGTACGATGGCACCTTCATACATGACAATGACCTTGTCGGCAAAGGTAAGGGCTTCCACCTGGTCATGGGTGACATAGATAAAGGTAAGTTTTGATTGTTCATGCACTTCCTTGAGCTTACCCCTCAACTGCCATTTCAAATGCGGGTCAATCACGGTGAGGGGTTCATCAAACAGTATGGCTGCCACATCCTTTCGGACAAGTCCCCGTCCAAGGGATATTTTTTGTTTGGCATCTGCACTGAGCCTGGCCGCCTTTTTATTCAGACTGTCAGTCAAATCAAGGATTTTTGCAACCTCAAGAACTCTTTCCTTTATATCTTCCTTGTTAAACCCTCTGTTTTTCAATGGAAAGGCAAGGTTTTCGAAAACTGTCATGGTGTCGTAGAGAACGGGGAACTGGAATACCTGGGCAATGTTTCTTTTTTCCGGGGGAAGATTGGTAATATCTTTTCCGTCGAATAATACCCGACCGTCACTGGGGGTGAGCAAGCCTGAAATAATGTTCAAAAGTGTTGTTTTTCCGCATCCAGACGGCCCCAGCAAAGCATATGCCCCTCCATCGTCCCAGATGTTGTCGATGAGCCTGAGCGCGTAGTCGGATTCATCTTTAGGATTTGCAATATAACTGTGTGCAACTTTATCTAAAGTGATTTTTGCCATTTATATCTCCTATAATAGTTCTTTTTCAAGAGGGAGTGGTATCCGGTGACAAAATAAGTGACCCGGACTCTGAAAAAACGAAAAGATTGGACGGATCCAGATAGACCCTGATATTTGAATCTATTTTCTGGGAATAAACCCCCACCTCTTGAACCACCAGTTTGGTTGCTTCAAAATCTACATGAATAAAAGTTTCCGAACCATTAATCTCCGCTAATTCAACAATGGCCTCAAGCTCGATATCGCTTTTGTTTTGAGGTTTCAAATACAAATGATTAGAACGTATGCCGGCCATATAATTGCCCGGGCCCAATGGTCTTAAATGGCCTTCCAAGGGAATCCTTAGATTTTTACCCAGTTTTAATGAAGAATTCTCCACACTGCAGTGAAGCAGATTAATGGGAGGATCACTGAAGACTTCCGCCACCTTTACTGTGCCGGGCCTATGAAAAACCTGGGAGGTCACACCGGTTTGAATCACCCTGCCTTCATCAAGCACAGCAATGTTTCCACCAAGTTTTAAGGCTTCGGCAGGTTCTGTTGTGGTGTAGACAACAATGACATCCCGCTGCTTGAAAATATCCTGGAGATCAATCTGTAATTCTTCTCTTAGTTTATAATCAAGATTCACCAGGGGCTCATCAAGCAGGAGAAGATTGGAATCCTTAACAAGGGCCCTGGCAATTGCACACCGCTGCTGCTGCCCCCCTGAAAGCTCTGTGGGGATTCGGTCGAGCATGGATTCAAGATGAAGCATTTCGGCAACCTCTCTTACCCTATGGTCAATTTTCTTTTTATCCATCCCGGAAATTTTTAGGGGAGAGGCAATGTTTTCATAAATGGTGAAAGAAGGGTAGTTGATAAATTGCTGGTACACCATGGATATATTACGTTTTCGGACAGAAACGCC
>PIVS01001085.1 GCA_003353855.1 Desulfobacteraceae bacterium | reverse complement strand
CCCAACCATTTTCAGTTCCTTTGGAGTCTTTTTCTACAGATAACCAATTCTTATCACGTCTTTGTTTATAGATATAATTGGGTCTAAAACTACTGTCATCAAAGTCTCCTAGAAGAACAATATAATCACCTTTCTTGAATTCTTTTTTAGGCATATCTTCAAGTTTAACATACTCATCTTGAGCTATACAATAGTCTAGCCATTCAATTTCTTTTGTAGTAGCTTTTCTGTAAATTCTACTTCCGTTGAAAGACTCATAACACCATGACCTATCATTCAGATCTTCTTCCTTACTTATATACTGTACAACAGCACTTCTATAATTATCTGCATCAGATGCCTCTTCATTATTATCTCTTACAACACCTAACATCCAGAAACCGGTTTTAGGTTCTTCTACATAATAGTAACTACCTATGGCTAACTTTTCACGAGTATCTTCTTTAGGTACTTTATCTGGTGAGATATACTTATCTTGTGCAATACAGTAATCTAACCACGCTATTTCTTCTTTAGTAGAAGGTGCGTATGTTCTATACTCATTTTTGTAGGTTGTATGGACGTTAGTTCCTTTAAATCTATTTACTTTTTCTTCTACTGAATAAGTAGTACTACAACATTGAGAAGGTAGAGAACTACAAAGTTCATTAAATATAAAGACTAACCTTCTTCCATCCTCAGTATTAGTACTGGTTATATAATCTCCACTCTTCATAGTCTTTATTTAAAAAGAAAAGCCATGAATTAACACAGCTTTTACTTATTATAATTTAGCAATT
>PIVS01000563.1 GCA_003353855.1 Desulfobacteraceae bacterium | reverse complement strand
CCGTCCAGAGAACTGGCCCTGGAATTGTTCAAGCACACCATTGAAGTGTTGGCCAAATTCAAGATCCCAAGAATCATAGAGTTCGTAACCGAACTGCCCAAGACCATCAGCGGCAAAATCCGCAGGATCGAGTTGAGGGAAAACGAAAATGGCAAGAAAGATGAAAACTCCAACGAATATTTCTATCATCAGTTCCCTGAACTGAGTTCCAAGAAATAGATTTAACCAAAAACATCTTTACGGACAGGAGTTAAAAACGTGAAAGAAAAGCTATACAAAAAAGAAATTAAGCTGACCATTGTTTTCTCTGTTTTATTACTTTTAATGGGGCATTCGGCATCCATTTTTGTTCTCTTTCCCTCGCTTCAGCAAGGCAGCCTCTGGGGATTTCCCATTCAGTATATCCTGCCTATTTTATTGGGATGGTTCGGCATCGCTGCCGTCTGCCTTGTTATGACCATCATGTGCAACAAGTTTGATGATGAAATGGAAGAGTATGTCAACTCCCTTCCCCCTGTGACAGAAACCGATACCGATAATATAATGGAATAAGGAGAATATCATGCCAGCTGAATATGCATTAAGCAATGTCTGGGTAGGACTCGGCGTTGTGGGAATCCTTTTCATGATCTTTTATTATGTGGGCTATACCTCCTCCCAAAAAACCGTTTCGGATGAAGATTTTTACGCGGCGGGTTTTTCCATCGGTCCTGTGACCAACGGGCTTGGTATGGCAGCCACCTGGGCCAGTCTTGCCACCTTTCTAGGGGTAATTGCCCTGATCCTTAAACTCCAGGTTCCCTTTGTCTACCTCTGGATCCAGTGGGCCATTTCCATCCCCCTGCTCACTCTTTTATACGGCACCAGCCTTCGCCGGATGAAGGCCTTTACACCGGCCACCTTCATCAGACAGCGATATGGCAAACCATCCACCATCGTGATTGTCTGCTGGATGATCCTGATCATGATCATGTATGCCCTGGGCCAGATGATCGGTCTCGGCCGTGCCTTTGAGTTGCTCTTCGGGGTTCCCTATAACATCGCCATTGTTGTTGCAGGCCTTGCCACCGTCGGGTTTATCACCGTGGGCGGCATGTACGGAGCATCTTACAACGCCGCCTTCCAGATGGTGGTCATGACCATTGCCATGATCGTCCCCATGGGCGCCATCATGAAAATGATGGGATCATCCGGGTGGTGGTTTCCCCCTCTTGCCTACGGCGATATGGTTCCGGATATGATGAAAAACATCCCCACCTTCTTTGATATGAAATATGATTTCAGATGGTATTTCGCCCTGATCCCAGCCTTTACCCTGGGCCCTGTGGCCCTTCCCCATCTGGCCATGAAGGTTTTTACCGCCTCCTCGGTTAAAAGCGCCAGGTGGGCCGTTGTCTGGTTCGCCCTTTTCCTGGGACTGCTTTTTTCAGGCACCTATGCCGTTGGATTTGCAGGAAACTTCTTTACTGCCACCACGGGCAAAATCATTGAAAAAGCTGATCAGACCATATTGATCCTGAATGTATTTTATAACCCGACCCTGGTTGCAGCCTTTGTCATGGGCGGTGCCGTGGCAGCAGGTTTATCCACCATAGGCGGTAATCTCATGGCCATTGCAGGGCTTGTGGGCTCTGACCTTTTAGGCATTATTGCTCCTGAAATGGAATCTTCCAAAAAAATGAGATGGGGATATGCAGCCCTTGCCATGGGCGGCCTCCTTGCCATCCTCATGGCCTTCAGCCCCCCCAAATTTCTGGTTACCAGTATTCTGTGGGCCTTCGGCCTTCTGGCCACCACAGCAACCCCGGCCATCCTTCTGGGTGTCTGGTGGAAGGAGGCCAATAAACTGGCGCTCATCATCTCCTCCCTGTTCTGCGGATTCCTTTATATCCTGATCTCTCCCCATGTATTTCCTTCTCTGGTTGTGGGAAAAGGTCTTGTGGCAGCCCTTGGCATGTCCGGCGGAATGGTGACCATCCCCCTAAGCTTTGCCATGTTTATCCTCATGTCCATTGCCTTTAACCGCATGGCTGTTTTCAAGGCCTATGCCCCCACGCTGGCAGATAAAAGGGTTATTGACCGGATTCACGGTTGGGGCACGGATTATGAAGAGACCCGTTACAACGGCATCACCGTGCCGGTGATCATTTCCGTCATCTGTCTGGCAATTTTTTGCTGGGGACTTGTGCCCTGGACCTAGAAGACAAAAAAACATCTTCCTAGGTACACCTGACCTGTAAAGCCCGGAAGTTTTCCCGGGCTTTACAACCAAAACGGCATTTTTTAAAAGGAAACACCAATGAATTATCTGACATCCGATTATCTGACATCCATGGGAAATATTTTAGCCTTCAACAACATTGGATTTGAAAAGAAAATTGATATAAAGCGCCTCCAGTATTACGCCATCCTCAATGTATTGGTTTTGGGAATCATCTATGGATGTTCTGCGGCCATGTTCAGCAAAATAATTCTATTAAAAAACGGATTTGACACCACGGCCTACAACCCGCTTAAAATCATTGTGGCCGGAATTCCCGTGGCCTTTTTCATGCATGGGGGAGCCGCTCTTTTTATCTGGGTTTTTTTAAAGGCCATGGGCGGGAAAGCCAATTTTTTGACTTCTTATTTTTATATCGGCATGGCTGCCATTTCACTCTGGATTGTGGCCCCCTTTGCGGCAGCCCTTCAGACCGGGGCAGTATCTCCCGTGATCACTATCCTGACCGGCATTTTTTCCATCTACGCCCTGGCCGTGAATATAAAAGTGATCAAGGCGGCATTTCAATTATCCACTTTCAAAATGGGTATTGCAACCTCAGTCACCCTCATGTATATCAGCTGTTTTCTCTATCTGTGGGTATAGGGGCCTGACAGAAAATCAGGATTTCTTTTTTGTATTTCTATTTTTCCTGGATTTCTTCCGATTCTTTTCCCAGTCCTCATTGGCCTGGATCAGGTCCTGAAAGGTTTCCGGTTCTTCCTTTGCCTCTATTATAAGAGAATATTCTTTTTTACCCACCGTGATAGTTTCTATTGGTTTGGTCAAAAACGCCTGGATCTCTTCCAGCAATGGAGCCTCTTCGGTACTGCAAAAGGAGATGGCCTGGCCTTTTTGGGTCCCCCTGCCGGTTCTCCCCACCCTGTGGACATAATTTTCATGTTTTTCAGGCAAATCATAATTGACCACAAAATCCACATCGGGAATATCAATGCC
>PIVS01000094.1 GCA_003353855.1 Desulfobacteraceae bacterium | reverse complement strand
GAAAATGAATCCACCTATATCTCCCTTGGCACGGTGCACCGACTGGAAAATCCAGGAACGATTCCCCTGGAATTGATTGAGGTGCAGTCCGGCTCCTATTTGGGGGAAGATGATATTGTCCGGTTTGATGACGTTTACGGAAGGAAAGAGGATAAACCTTAAAGTTTAGGATATATCCGTGTAGTCTCCCCGATTGATTTTAAGCTGCTCCACCTGAACCATTGCGGACAATTGAGTGATGATTTTTTTCAGGTTATTATCTGTTTTCGGAGACTGGTCAATTTCTTTAAAGAGCTGATTGGTTTGTTCGGACAGATCTTCAAGAAGTTTATAGGCTTGTTTTAGAGTCTTTTCAGGGTCTGAAAGCATGGAAGCGTAGTTATCTAAAAGATCCAGGGAGGAGCTGATTTTTTCGGAAAGTTTGTTACCAAATTTGTTACCATTGTCCGGCAGGGTGAGTGTGGCGGCTGAATATGCGCCTTCCAATTCGGGTAACCCTTCTGCAACATTTGGTGAATCCGTTCCAAGGGTGGGATTCAATTGCTCGGAAAGTATTCTTCCAAAAGCCTCGTTCTTCCGGGAAGTGGCCTTCTCTTTGTCTAAAGAAATGGTTTTTCTGGAGATTGGATGAACTTGCTCAGGTTTTCCTGGGATTTCTTTCATAAATCCTTTCTCACAGAATAAAAGGGTTGCAAATCAATCAAAAATATTTAAAATTACTCATATGACTGATATACGTGTACGGGAATTGGAATGTCAAGAATAATTATGGAGCTGGTGTATGAGTGATGAACTTTCTGAAAGTGTGAAGGGTAAGTTTCTTTTGGCAATGCCGGGACTTCCTGATCCAAATTTTTCCCAGACAGTGACTTGCATGTGTGAACATAATGAATCCGGGGCCCTGGGATTTATTGTTAATAAAGTTCATCCTCTGCTCACGGGCAGGGAATTGTTTGAAGATCTGAACATTGACTGCAATGCCAGTGTGGATAAGTTGGATATCTACCTTGGGGGACCTGTTCAGCCAAGCGGTGTTTTTGTGCTCCATGGCCCCCCCTTTAATTGGAATGAAAGCCTTAAGGTCACGGATTGGCTTTATTTGAGCAATTCCAGGGATATCCTGGAGGCCGTTGCCGTTCAGGAAGGGCCTGACACTTTTATGATCGTACTGGGATGTGCCGGCTGGGGACCGCTGCAACTTGATAATGAACTCCATGACAGTGCATGGCTTACCTGTGATCTGTCAAATGATCTCCTGTTCTCAACGAACCCTGATGTCAAATATGAAAAAGCAATGATGCTGATCTATTGATTCCCAAACCGATTATGACAACACAAACACCACCTTTACAGACCATCGACTGCATTGTTACCCAGACCCTTTCTGTCATTGAAATGATGGAAGAAATTTCCTCCGGGGTAAATCCTTCTCTGGAAGCTTATAAAAAAAACTGTCGGCAAATTCCCGACCAGATTCAGTCCGGCCTGATCCGGATCGCAGTTGTCGGGGTGATTAAATCCGGAAAAAGCACCTTCATCAATTCATTGGCCGGTAAAGAACTGGTTAAAAGAGGTGCAGGGGTTGTGACCTCCATTACCACACGGATCCGGAAGGGGAAAAAAAATGAAGCAACTCTGCTGCTAAAATCCTGGGATGAGATAAATAATGCCATCAAAAAGGCATTGGATATGTTCCCGGAACAGGGGGGTGTTATCCTTGACACCTTTGATCTTAGACGGAAAAAAGACAGGGCTTATCTCGGCCAGGTATATAACACCCTCCAAAAAGAGTTCCCCGTCACAAACTCAGGTATCAGGCCTGAAATTCTTTTATTCCGAAATGCCCTTGAAGGATATGAAGCATGCAAGGATATCGTCGGTGCAGACCAGGGGAAGATTTTATTTTCATCCAAATCCTTTGAAAAACACAAAGCCTTTACATCCAACCCTGCCATGGCCTTTTATGTCCAGGATGTCTGTCTTGATGTTTTTGGAAAGGTGATTGACCCAAATATTGAGATTGCAGATTGCCAGGGGGCTGATTCAACCGACCCGGCTCAATTGAGTAAGATTGTGAATTATATGGAATCAGCCAATCTGATCGTCTATTGTATCAGTTCCAGAATAGGCCTCAGGCAATCGGACATGGGATTTCTAAAAATTATAAAACGGCTGGGGCTCATAGAAAATATATTGTTTGTGAACAATTGCGATTTAACCGAGCACGAAAATCTTGCAGATCTTGAGGCAATTGAATCAAGAATCCGACAGGAACTTGAATTTTTGACACCTGCTCCCCGGGTTTATTCGTTTTCAGCGTTGTATAACTTATTCCAGGCCAGTGGGTCACGCTTGCCAAAAAAAGATCTCAACCGCCTGAAATTATGGCGCCAAGAGGATAAAACAATCGGGTATTGCAACAAAAACAGCAATGCCTTCCAGCAAACACTTACTCACCTGTTTGAAAAAAAGCATTATGAGCTTCTTTTGTCCAATCATTTGGAGCGAATTAGAATGATGGCAGATGCGCTTAATGAAAAGGCCGATATCTTTTATGACCTTCTTTGTACCGACATGGACGGAGAAAAAAGAAACAGGGTTCATTTAAAGGAAATTAGTGAAAATGCATCCCGGCTCAAGTCCATTGTGGACAATTCAATAGAAGGGGCTGTGTCTGGTCTGGTTAAGGAGATTGAACTGAATTTAAAAAAAGCCTTTGCCAGGGATTCAATCAATATCGGCAAACAGGTGCGCGAGTTTATTCAGCAGACTCACATTGATGCGGGCCCCTATCGATCCCAGATTAAAGAATCGGGTTTCAAAAAAATACTATACCTGATGTTCCAGGACTTTAAGCGAAAAATTGATCTGTTTGCCCTGGAACAGATTGTTCCTGAATTAAAAAAGTTGATTGAAATCCAGGAAACCAGGATTTCTGACTATTTCCAATCCCTGCTCAATTCATATCAGATAGATTTTTTAAAACTCAGTAACCATATGGGACAGGAAACAAAATTATTTTCAGAACAATTTTCCCTGCAATTGATAAAAAAAGATCCCGGGTCCATAAAGGCGGTGGATATCCAGGGAATCAAAAAAATTTTAGGGCTGAAGCTGCCTGAAACTCTGTTTACAGCACGATATACCAAAAAGATGCGTGCCAATGCCCTAACGGGACTGGGGCTTCAATCCATTATTCATCTCATTTCCTCTTTTCTGGATAAACATATTAGATTTTCATTTACCCCGGGATTTGATCGGGCTGCCATAAGAATTAAAAAGGAAAGCCTTGTATCCATCCAACACCAGATTGACCTGTATCATGATAGTTTAAACACCCTTTATTTCATGCCGCTGATCCAGGCCGTCACCAGGGATTTTAAGGAAAAAATTTACCAGCGATTTGCATTATATGAGTCCATAAATGAGGATATGGAAACGCTTTTTTCCTTGAAACAAGATGAAAAAAAGATTCAGCAAGAAAAAATTGGTACAATAAAAAATAAAATCAATCTAATTATCAATCAGTTGAATACATATTCAACTGATTATCAACTTTAGATGCACAAAAAAAGATTGAGTTTTCATTTATTTGTGATAATAATTTGCTATGGTTGTTTAACGGGTGTTAATTTACTATTCATCCTTCCGGGAATAAAAAATGAAACGATTTGGTGCCACTCGTATCCGCAGTAAAAAAATGGACGATACCCATCTTTTTCTCATGAGGCTTCATCTGTTGATTGTTATGGTGAAAGCCAAACTCAAAGGATACCCCGCAGGAGACCACAGAAAAGAGGCTGTTCTGAAAAATGCAGCAATTCTTTTTAAAACCATCCCGAAGATAAATAGTTCCTTTCTCGGAACCAACTCTTCTTCCCATCTTTTCAGGGAGCGTGTTAAACTATTAAGTGTCATGACCACAGCAATTATTTGTGAAGACAATCCTCTGGGTATTCACCGCCGGGAAGCTGTAATCGACAATATAGAGATTATTATTCAAACCGCATTCCCCAGGCAAAAATTATCCTTGTTTCATGATGTACTGATGGCCGCCTGATATACCCTGTCCCCAGGAGGTAAGATCATTATTCATAATGTTAAAATTTTGGTGGTGGATGACGATTCAAGGATATGTGATCTGGCGGTAAATGCCTTGACTTATTGCGTGAATCGGGAAGTTTTATCCTTTGAAAATGCCGGACCTGCATGGCAGTATATTCAGGATGGCGGCGAGGCTGATATCGTGATTTCAGATGTGGATATGCCGGATATGAACGGGTTTGAGCTCATGGCAAAGATAAAAGAACAAACCCCTGATAAAATTTTTATTATTATGTCAGGGGAGGAAGCCAATAAAAAAAAAGCTGAGCTTGCCGGGGCAGACGCTTTTTTGGGAAAACCATTTGCCATAAACGATCTGTTTAATATTGTGCAAAATTTTGTTGTTGATTGATATCTTTATTCTTTTTTAATGGCGGGCAGAACCAAATCCTGCAATTGGGACGGTTTAAAGGGTAATTGTTCAAACAGTTTCTTCTCCAGATCCAAGGCATTCTTCCACATGAGTTTAACCCGGTATCTGAACGCGGGTTTGGACCCATACCTTACCCTAATATATTCCAACCGTCTCTCCAGGGACACTATTTGATCATGTAAAACCCTTTTATCTGCATAGTTGACAATTTCCTGTTCTGATATGGAGGTGGAATTGGTGTTGGTATCAAGAATGACATGCTGGCGGATTATATCCCCAATTTCCGGATACCCCAGACTCTTAAGAAGAGTACCGCCGGTATCGGAGTGCGTCTCACCTGTGCTGAAACTTCTTGTCTTGGTGATGTCGTGGAGAAGGGCAGCAGAACGAACAGTCTGTATATTGATTTCAGGGAATTTTTCTTCCAGGAATCTGCAAAGACACAATGCCACATTGCTTACCATTATCGAATGGTCAACGATGTGATCCATCATATCCATCCTATGGATTAGCCTGAAACATTCTTTTATGGTAAGTGTATTCATTCAAAAAACATTATATTATAGGTTAAACTCAAATTAATATTGAAGTTATACCCTTTACTGGTATTATTAAAAAGTTCTTATTTAAAATAATCAGGTTTTTAAAATAACCGGGATTGGGTATGTTAAACAAAATTATCTCAGGCGGACAGACCGGAGCGGATCGCGCAGCAATTGATCTTGCCATTAAATTAAATATTCCCCATGGGGGATGGATTCCCAAGGGAAGAAAAACAGAATCCGGGCCACTGTCTCTTAAATACAGGCTAAAGGAAATGGATACCGCTGATTATCCAAGCCGAACAAAGCAGAATATCATCGATTCCCATGGTACTGTCATCGTGACAAGGGGTAAACTCACCGGTGGATCCGAGTTAACAAAGGTATTTGCAAAGGTGGCGGGAAAGCCTAACTGCCATATTGATCTTTCCAATAATGATACCTTTGAAGCTGCCATTATCCTGCAGTCTTTTATCCTGGAAAACCGGATTCAAATTTTAAATGTTGCAGGACCCAGAGCCAGCCATGACCCTGGAATATATTTTGATGTAAAATCAATTCTTGAAGCCGTATTTTATATGATGTTTCTAAATTCCATTGAAGAGGAAAAGATAAAAGCCCTGGTCCCGCCAAATCAATTTAAACCGGGTCAATTAAAACCAAATTTTCCAAAAACAAAAGAGCAGGCCATCCAGCTTATTGCAGGGGAACTTCCCCTTAAAACAAAAACATTTATTGCCAGACTTCCCGGCTCATCCATCCAATATCTCTATTTTGGATGGATGGATTATTTAAAAGGGCGGATGGGCCTGGATTCAGGGAACGAAGCACTTTTTTCCAAAATCAGCCTGGGAAGGGATTCCATGACCTTTACTGTTGAAGACGGGGTGATGGAGATTGTAAAATTATTGAAACAATACCTGGAAACCCACTATAGTCTAAAGGTAGTTAAATGATTCCCCTTCGTGACAACCAGCCCACAAATAGTATTCCAATTGCCACCTATGCTATTATAGGAATTACCGCTTTGGTGTTTTTGCTCCAGCTTCAATGGGGTCTTGACAATGACGCTGTTTTTTATCTCTATGGATTGGTGCCGGGCAAATACACGGTTTGGGACCTGTCCCGGCATTTTTCCCTGTTCAATAAAATTTTTTCCTGTTTTTCGTATATGTTTTTACACGGCGGTTTCTGGCATTTCTTAGGAAATATGTGGTTTTTCTATATTTTTGGAGACAATATTGAAGCCCACTTCGGCTCTGTCCGGTTTTTTGGGTTTTATATTCTATGCGGAATTATTTCCGGTGGTTTCCATTTCCTTTTAAATCCCACCTCCCCTGTGCCGACCATTGGGGCAAGCGGCGCCATAGCAGGAGTCATGGGTGCCTATTTTCTTTTACATCCAAGAGCAAAGATCCTCACCTTGATTCCCATTATTATTATTCCCTGGATTATTGAAATTCCAGCCTTTATTTTTCTTGGATTCTGGTTTCTTATGCAGTTTTTAAATGCCACAGGCGGGGGTGCCGGAGCAGGCATTGCCTGGTGGGCTCATATTGGTGGGTTTATTGCCGGTATTGTCCTGATAAAACTGAATCAGCAATTGCCCAAAACCGGTACTCAGGAAAGACTCACTAAATTTACCCAAAAAAAACATACACCCAAACTCCAGGTGATTGTGCCCCGACCCATGGATATAGGACCGGATCTTTCCGGCCAGATGGAAATATCTTCCCTGGAAGCGTTGACTGGTACCAAAAAAATGGTTGCCATTCCCTGGGGGTTTCACAAACCCCTTTATAAAGTGACAGTTCCGCCTGGTGTTAAACAGGGGACACGCCTGCGACTGGCAGGTATGGGAAAAACTATTCCAGACCATAAAAAGGGGGATCTGTTTTTAACGATTCATATTAAAAATGCAATTTAAAGCCTTCCTGAGATACCTGGTTCTTTCATTCATGGTGGTGGTGGTGCTTTTGCAGGCATTGTTTCTTGCCCTTCCCATCATTGTCGAAACCTTAATTCAAAAGCATCTGCCACGAGAGCTGCCCCAGGGTCTGGTCCTGTCGGAGGTGGGGTTCAAGATAGAAAAAATCGGAATGCGTCATATCCTTGTGACCAACATTAATCTGGGGCAGGGGCTGTCTGCAGATCTTGTGGATCTTCAATATTGCCTTAAAGATTTAAAGAGGTTTACCCTTGAAAAAGTAACGGTTTCCGGCCTGAAAATTAAAGGGCAGGTTGATGCCCATTGGCAATTTCATTTCAATGGGGCTGTTTTTCCAAGCCAAATAACGGACACCCAAAAAAAATCAAAGGATCCAAGTCATTATAATCTGAATTCTTTTTCCGGCTTTTTACCAAAACAGGTGGTGTTAAAAGATGCAAATTTGTCTATTACAACCCTGGACCATGAAATTTTAATACCTTTTGAGGTCCTGGCTTCTTTGGACACACAGCAGAATAGGGCAGTTTTAAATGCCAGTTTCCATCCCCTTGGCCAAACCATTAAAACCGTTGTTTCAGGGGATTTCTATTCAGGTATTGATTTTTTAAGACTTGAAACTAGATCCTTTCAGACGGAGGTTTTAAATGTTTTATTATCCGGTTTGCTACCGGAAACCGGCAAAATTTCGTTTTCAGGCCCCGTGGATATGGATATTTTAAAAAAAAAGGACACTGACTGGCAATTGTCACTGTCCCAATTAAAGCTGGATATGCCCAATTATCCGGATTATTTGGGCAAAAATTTTAAATCCGGTGTAAAAATTCAAAATTTTAACGCCTCTGTGGGAACAAAGAGTGATAAACTTTTTGCCGCGGGCGGGTTTGATTTGGTAAGTTCCCTTGTTCCGGTCATGGGGGTGAACTTTGACCTTAAACTTGACAGGAATAAAACCTCTTCCCCCTTCTTTGATCTGACAGTGAAAAACAGGGAAATCAATGAAATATCACTTGTAAGAGGATCCAATGGGATTAATTTTAAGAAGCCGCATTTTGCCTTTACTTTAAAAGGGAATCCTGACCGCCAGACCGGAAAGATTTCATTTGATTGCAAAAATTTCAACGCAAATCATGGCAAGGAGACTCTTTTTATTAAAAATATCTTATTGAACTCAGGGATTAAAGGGGATTTTTCAGATAGGGGAAACGGGCTTAACTTTGATATTCAATCTGACCTGTCAATGCTAAAATTTTTATCCAAAACCGGCCAGGCAGAATTTAGTGCAGCAAACCTGACGGGAAAAGCTACGATAACAAAACAATTTCACCCCTTGGTTCATCTGGATGCCCGGATAAAAAACGGAAGAATTGATTCCTCGGAATTCAAGATGGCTGCCATGGGAATCAATGCCAGGCTTCCCCTTGTATTTCCCTTTGAAAACAAAAATAAATCCGGGTCTTTTTCCATTAATGAAATTGTATACGACAAAAAATTAAAGGCCGGTCTCAGTGGAAATATAACCCAGACTATATCTTTGGGAGTGCTGATAGGGGGGCAGGCTGCCATTCCCGGTTTAAAAGGCTTTAAACTTAGGTTTGAAGGGAAGGCAGGAGGAGGCACCCCCCATGCCAGAATAGATTTTTTTTCAAAACCCTTTTTGCTGAAGCCCGTGTATTTGGAAAAAATAATGCCTGGTTTAATACCTGAACTATCAATGTCCCCTGACTCTGCTGTTAAATTTTCATCAAAGGGAAGTGTTGAATACTCGCCCGATGGTGTAAAGACCCGGGCTTCCATTATGATTGATGAGGGTGATTTTTTCTTTCCGGACATGAACCTTGCCCTCAGCAATATTGCGGCCAGGATCGATTTTAATGATCTGATATTGCCCGAATCTCTACCCGGACAGGTGCTGACCATTGATAAAATCAATGCCAATCAATTTGAATTTGATAAAGTAAAATTTCGATTTAGCATCGAAGATGGGAAATCTGTCAATATTGAGAATATTCGCTTTAACTGGTGCAATGGAATTGTTTCTACAGAATCCTTTCGCCTGCCTGCACAAGATAACCTCCTTTCATTGATTCTTTATTGTGACAGGCTTGAATTGTCCAGCTTATTAAAGCAGGTGGGAGCCTTCCATGCACAAGGGGAGGGGGCTTTAAGCGGAAGGATACCTATTGTCTATTCCAATGGGAAGATTTCCTTTGACAAGGGTTTTTTGTTTTCCACCCCTGGAAAAGGGGGGCGTGTGGTTATTAAGAATACAGAAAAGTTGATTGCCGGCATTCCTTTGGGTACAAAGGAATTTGTTCAATTGGATCTGGCCAGGGAAGTGCTGAAAGATTTTGACTATAAATGGGCCAAACTTGAGCTTAACACCTTTGAGGATACCCTGTTTATGAACTTGGAATTGGACGGTAAACCGGCCGGGATCCTGCCCTTTGAGTATAAAAAAGAGATCAATTCCTTTGTCAGGGTTGATGCGTCAAGTCCCGGATCTCATTTTCAGGGGATTAAAATGGATGTTAATTTAAAACTTCCCTTTAACCAGGTCTTAAAGTTTGGTAATAAAATAAAGAATGTTTTAAATTAAACTAAATTAGTTCGGCAGTTAAAGTTTAACCGTGTAGGTTTTAGAAAGGAAAGGGAATGGTAAGAGGATCATGTTTAATAACGATGTTCATTGTTCTGTTTGTTCTGGCCGGTTGTCAATCCAGCCATGAGATAGAGGTCAAGCCTGTTGAAATCAAACCCATTCATATCACCATTGATGTTAATGTAAAAGTGGACCGGGCGCTGGATAACTTTTTTGACGACATTGATGCGGCTGAAGACAAAATTAAAAAGGAATAGGAGGAAAAATGAAATATAAGAATATACTCATTGTCAATATACTGGTTTTTCTCAGTTTGTTTATCTTTGTCGGAACTTCCACGGCCCAGGGGATTAAAGAACGCATGAAACAGCGGTTGCCTGTAATTGTTGAGTTGAAGGCCAAGGGGATTGTGGGGGAAAACAATTCAGGCTATCTTGCCTTTGTTACAGGACAAAAAAAGCAGGAAAAGATAGTTGTCAGTGAAAACAAGGACAGGAAAGCCATTTATTCCCATATCGCCAAACAGCAGAACACCTCCTTGAACGTGGTGGAAAAGCGGCGGGCACTTACCCTTGCCGATCGGGCAATACCCGGTGAATTTATCCAGAAGGCCGACGGGGCATGGGTTAAAAAAAGGTAAAAAAAAATTGCTTGTTGACATAACATGGTTAACAGGTTAGGTAAAAATCAACGTCAGACTGAAGTCTGAATAAATAAACTTATAGTCAGATTATTTATTCCCCGGCATGTGCCTTTGCCACGGATTGGGGATAGCCGATAGTTATAATTAAACCACGAAGGTTAACCAGGACAATTTTGTCTTAACCTTTGTGGTTTTTTATTTTGAGGAGAATAAAATGAAACTGATTAATACAGCAATATTAACTATGACCCTTGTCTTCCTTTTTTCAAATAATTGTCTTGCCCACTACGGGATGGTCATTCCTTCGGACAATATGATTATGCAGGATGAAAAACGGGAAATAAAATTAAACCTTTCCTTTTCCCACCCATTTGAAATCATCGGAATGGAATTGGTTAAGCCAAAGGGGTTTTTTGTGGTAAAGAATGGAAAAAGTATGGACCTTACAGGGGAGCTTGCCCCCGTGTCTGTCATGGGAAAACCCGCCTGGACCATGAATTTTCCTGTTAAAAGACCGGGGGCCTATGCCTTTGTCATGGAGCCTGCCGCCTATTGGGAGCCTGGTGAAGATTGTTATATTATCCACCATACGAAAACCATTGTGGCTGCCTTTGGCGATGATAGCGGATGGGATGAAGAGATCGGGCTAAAGACCGAGATTATCCCTTTGTCCAGACCCTTTGGGTTGTATGCGGGAAATCTGTTCCAGGGTATAGTAAAGCTGGATGGGAAGAAGGTTCCCTATGCCGATGTTGAGATAGAATTTTATAATCAGAATAAAACAGCTATTGCCCCCACCGATTATATGATCACCCAAACCATCAAAACAGATCAAAACGGTGTGTTTTCCTATTGTGCTCCTGTTTCAGGCTGGTGGGGGTTTGCTGCCCTTTCCACATCGGATAAAAAAATGATGCACAATGGTGAAAAAAAAGATATAGAGCTTGGAGCTGTTATTTGGGTAAAATTTGAAAATTGGCAGGGAAAATAAAATTATGCATATTTCCGAAGGTGTTTTATCGGGACAGGTATTGGCAGCAGGCGCAGTCATTACCATTGTCGGGACAACCATAGGGTTAAAAAAAATTGATTATGACCAGATGGTTCATGTGGCAATTCTGGCATCTGCTTTTTTTGTCGCCTCATTGATCCATGTCAATATCGGGCCTGTGAGTGTACATTTGATTTTAAACGGTATTGTGGGTCTGCTTTTGGGGTTGGCCGCATTCCCGGCAATCCTGACAGCCCTGGTGCTCCAGTCTTTGTTTTTTCAATATGGCGGATTAACAGCCCTGGGAGTTAATACCGTGATCATGGCCCTGCCGTCTGTTCTTGTGTACTATCTTTTTTTACCCCTGCTGGGCAGATCTCCCCGGCTAACCTTTGTTGCCGGTTTTTTGGCCGGCTTTGTTTCAATTGGACTTTCTTCATTGTTCATGGGGATTGCCCTGTGGTTCACCAACGAAGATTTTTTAAAAACCTGTATTGCCATTATTTCCGCCTATGTGCCGGTGATGGTAATTGAGGGGATTATAACCGGGTTTTGTGTCACCTTTCTTTTGAAAGTATATCCGGAAATAATACCCACAAGAAAATTAATCAAAGTAAATAAAGCGGAATAATATATGAAAAAAATACTAATCCTAATCGTTTTTGGCATTATCATGTCAAGCAGCACCGCCATGGCCCACAAAGTTATAGTTTTTGCCTGGGTGGAACAGGGTCAGATCCATATAGAGGGCAGTTTCGGGTCCCATAGGCCTGCTAAGAACTGCGTCATCCAGGTGAAAAACGATAAAGGTATTTTGGTTCACCAGGGAGTTACCGACAACCAGGGCCTTTATTCCTTTAAACTTGCCGATCACCCTGATTCCGACCTCTTTATAAAGCTGAACGCCGGAAGCGGGCATTTAGGCCAGTGGACTATCCCTGTAAAGGAGCTTGTGCAAACCCCCACCCCTGAAAATCTTGAAAGAAAAATGGCTGAAAAAGCATCCCTTGAGAAAAGTCCCTCCCTGGCAAGGATTGCAGCAGGTATTGGGGTGCTATTCGGACTGGCATTTTTGGCAGCCTGGGTTAAAAAAAGAAAAAAAAACACGAATAATGCTTGAAAATAGACTGGCAGACCACAATTCACCCATCCAAAGACTGGATCCGAAAATTAGGATATTGGTCTCTTTTTTTCTATCGGTTGCTGCGGCGTTGTGTGACAACCTTATAATTGCTTTGGGTTATCTGATCCTCTCTCTTTTTCTGACCGGTCTGGCACGTCTGCCACTGAAAGCACTGGTAAAAAGGCTCCGCCCTCTGTTCTGGTTTCTTTTGATGATCTGGGTTTTTCTTCCCCTGACATTTGAAGGAAACCTCCTTTTTCAATACGGGGTGTTGAAGGCTTCCTCCCAGGGAATTGAACTCAGTGCCAAGATTACCCTGAAATCCATTGCTATTTTATTGACCTTTTCTTCATTGGTTGCCACAATGCGCATTGGTTCTCTCGGATCAGGCCTTCACCAGCTGAGAGTTCCGGACAAACTTGTATTTTTGCTTCTCATGACCCATCGGTACATTGCAGTAATTTACGGTGAATATAATAGGCTGTTACGGGCGGCAAAGTTCAGGGGATTTAAGCCGGGAACCAATTTGCATTCCTATAAAACCTATGCCTTTCTTGCGGGAATGCTTTTTGTCAGAGCTTCTTTTCGGGCCAAGAGGGTGTACCATGCCATGTGCTGCCGCGGGTTTCAACAAAAGTTTCATACCCTTGACGTTTACCCGTCCAATGGATTAAACTATATTTTTTTATGCGCAAATGTACTGGCAGGCTTCGGACTTGTCGTAATTGAACTTGTCTTTATATAATGGATACAATAATGACCGCAACAGACAATCAAAAAGAACGCAACACCCCGGTAGAAAAGCCCAGCATTATCAAACTGACAAACCTTTCATTTTCATATCCCGGATCCGAGACCAGGGTATTGGATTGCCTTAACCTGGATATAAAAGCCGGAGATCGGATTGGGATGATGGCACCTAACGGAAGTGGCAAAACAACCCTGCTGCATACCATTATGGGGCTTTGTAAACCGGAAGAAGGATCCATTGAGGTGTTGGGCAGCCCAATTGAAACCGAAAAAGATTTTACCCGTATCCGTTCCAGGGTGGGGCTTTTATTCCAGGATTCAGATGATCAGTTGTTTTGTCCCACGGTTTTGGATGATGTGGCCTTTGGACCCTTGAACCTGGGTTATTCACGGCAAGAGGCCATTGATACATCAA